>NZ_OZ245801.1:1007500-1200000 GCF_965228225.1 Reyranella sp.
GCCGAGGATGTCCGCAACATCTACTTCGCCTCGACGACGCATCCGTTCAAGGATCGCCAGAATGCCGGCGTGATCGGCACGGCGCTGAACGTCGAGCAGAACCTCTCGGCCACGGATATCGGCGGCTCGCTCAAGGCCGGCACGTCGGCCCTCATCGCCGGCCTCAACGCGTCGAAGGAAGGCGCGCCGACCCTGGTCGCCGCCGCCGACAAGCGGATGGCCCGCGTCGCCTCGTCGAACGAGTTGAACTACGGCGACGGCGCCGCGGCGCTGCTCTGCGGCACCGAGAACGTGATCGCCAAGCTGATCGGTCATCATTCGGTGTCGATGGATTTCGTCGATCACTTCCGGGGCGACGAGTCGGACTTCGACTACGGCTGGGAAGAGCGCTGGATCCGCGACGAGGGCTACTCGAAGATCGTGCCGCCGGCGATCAAGGCCGCCCTTGCCGCCGGCAAGCTCAACGGCTCGGACATCACGCACTTCATCATGCCGAGCCTGATGCCGGCGGTGCCGAAGCAGATGGCCAAGATGGTGGGCATCGGCGAGGGCGCGGTGCGCGACCTGCTCGGCGCGACGCTGGGCGACACGGGTGCCGCCCATGCGCTGGTCATGCTGGTCGACGCGCTGGAAGGCGCCAAGGCGGGCGACAAGATCATGGTCGTGGCTTTCGGCCAGGGTGTCGACATCCTGGTGTTCGAGGTCACGGCCGAGAAGGACAAGCTTCCCGCGCGCAAGGGCCTGTCGGGCTGGATGGCGCGCCGGAAGGAAGAGAAGAACTACATGAAGTTCCTCGCCTTCAACGAGATGCTGCCGATCGACAAGGGCATGCGCGCGGAGTTCGACAAGAAGACCGCGCTGTCGGTCCTGTGGCGCAAGCGCGACATGATCTACGGGCTGGTCGGCGGCAAGTGCAAGGTGTGCGGCACCGTGCAGTTCCCGCGCAGCCAGGTCTGCGTCAATCCGAACTGCCATGCCATGGACAGCCAGGACCCCTACGCGATGGCCGGGCTGGAATGTTCGGTGATGTCGTTCACCGCCGACTCGCTCACCTATTCGCCGGACCCGCCGGCGTATTACGGCATGATCACCTTCCCCGAGGGCGGGCGGTTCATGGCCGACTTCACGGACAGCGACAAGGATCAGGTGAAGGTCGGCGCCAAGATGCGCATGACCTTCCGCATGCGCGACAACGACCAGATGCGCGGCGGCTTCAAGCGTTACTTCTGGAAGGCGACCCCGGTTTAAGCCTGTCGGCTCGGTTCGCCTTCCCGGTTCAAGAGTTTCGTTAGTCTCAAGAGTTCAACCTCACCACCAAGGAGACCTGCAATGGCTCGTGGTATCAAGGACAAGGTCGCTATTCTCGGCATGGGCTGCTCGAAGTTCGGCGAACGCTGGGACAGCGGCGCCGAGGAGCTGATGCTCGAAGCCTACAAGGAATGCCTGAAGGACGCGGGCATCGACCAGAACCAGCTCCAGGCGGCCTGGTTCTCGACCGCCATCGACGAGGTCCATGTCGGCAAGTCCGGCATTCCGCTGTCGATGACGCTGCGCCTGCCCAACATTCCCGTGACGCACGTCGAGAACATGTGCGCGTCGGGCACCGAGGCCTTCCGCGGCGCCTGCTACGCGGTCGCCTCCGGCGCCGCCGACTTCGCGCTGGCGCTGGGCGTCGAGAAGCTGAAGGACACCGGCTACGGCGGCCTTCCCGGCGGCCGCGGCGGCCCGCTGCAGGTCCTGTGGAACGCCAATGGCACCGCGCCGGGCAACTTCGCCCAGCTCGCCACCGCCTACATGACCGCGCACGGCGTGTCGGGCGAGGACCTCAAGAAGGCGATCGGCCACGTCTCGTGGAAGAGCCACCAGAACGGCGCCAAGAACCCGAAGGCCCATCTGCAGAAGGCCGTCGAGATGGACACCATCCTCAACGCGCCGATGATCGCCTCGCCGCTCGGCCTGTTCGACTGCTGCGGCGTGTCGGACGGCGCGGCCGCGGCCATCGTGACGACGCCCGAAATTGCCAAGGCGCTGGGCAAGAAGGACATCGTCAGCGTCAAGGCGCTGCAGCTCTCGGTCTCGAACGGCTCCGAGTCGGGCCACAATTCGTGGGACGGCAGCTACTTCCACACGACCCGCATCGCCTCGAAGAAGGCCTACGAAGAGGCCGGCATCAAGAGCCCGCGCGACGAAGTGTCGATGTTCGAGGTCCATGACTGCTTCTCGGTCACCGAGCTGGTGACCATGGAAGACCTGCACATCTCCGAGACCGGCAAGGGCTGGAAGGACGTGCTCGACGGCTTCTACGACGCCGACGGCAAGATCCCCTGCCAGATCGACGGCGGCCTCAAGTGCTTCGGTCATCCGATCGGCGCCTCGGGCCTGCGCATGCTGTACGAAATGTACCTGCAGATCCAGGGCAAGGCCGGCGCCCGCCAGCTCAAGGACCCGCGCATCGGCATGACGCACAATCTCGGCGGCGCGCCGCGCGAGAACATCGCGAGCGTGGCCATCGTCGGCCGCTACGAATAACCCGCACCTTGTCATCCCGAGGCGCAGCCGAGGGACCTTTCGCTCGAGGTAAAGGTCCCTCGCTTCGCTCGGGATGACAGTGAGCGCTTGGCGCCCTCTCCGTGCAAGGCGAGGGCGTTTTATTTTCGCGTTTGAGGAGGAGACATCCATGGAGCTCGACAAGAAGCTCATCGGCCACGAGTTCGCGCCGTTCACCGCCACCGTCGAGGCGGGCAAGATCAAGCTGTTCTGCAAGGCCATCGGCGAGGAAGACCCGATCTATTCGGACGAGGCCGCGGCCAAGGCAGCGGGCTACCCCGGCATCACCGCGCCGCTTACCTTCCTGCGTGCCCTGCAGGCCGACGATCCCAACAAGGGCGGGCTGCTGCGCCTGCTCAATGTCGATATCGGACTGATCCTGCACGGCGAGCAGCACTTCGAATACTACGCGCCGGTCGTGGTGGGCGACGTCGTCACCTGCCAGGAGAAGGTGGTCGACATCTACGACAAGAAGGGCGGCGCCCTTTGGTTCGTCGTCCAGGAAATGGAGATGAAGGACCAGGCGGGCAAGCTGCTGGCCAAGGGCCGCGGCGTCACCGTCGTGCGCAACCCCGACGCGGCGAAGAAGTAAGGGAGGCACTCATGGCAACTGCGACCGCTCCGAAATTTGCCGACGTGAAGGTCGGCGACGAACTCAAGCCGCTGGTGCTGCCGCCGATCAGCCGCCACCAGCTCGCCCTCTACTGCGGCGGCTCCGGCGACCACAATCCGATCCACGTCGATCTCGACTTCGCCAAGAAGTTCGGTTTCAAGGACGTGTTCGCCCACGGCATGCTGTCGATGGCCTTCCTCGGCCGTCTCGTCACCTCCTGGGTGCCGCAAAAGCAGGTCCGCGGCCTCGGCACGCGCTTCACCTCGATCACCTGGGTGGGCGACGTCATCACGGTTTCCGGCAAGGTCACGGGCAAGCGCGAGAAGGACGGCGAGACGCTGGTCGATCTCGAGGTCAAGTGCACCAACCAGAACGGCCAGGACACGCTTCAGGGCACCGCCACGGTCGCGCTCAACTAGGACCAGGAGGAGCGCGCCACTCCAGTGGCGCATCATGCTCATGAGCGCCACTGGAGTGGCGCGCTCCCATGCAAGCAAGAGGAGAACGACGTGGGTCAGATGGATGGCAAGGTGGCGATCGTCACCGGTTCGGGACGCGGCATCGGCAAGGAGATCGCGCTGCGCCTGGTGCGCGACGGCGCCAGCGTGGTGATCAACGACATCGACGACGCGCCGGCGGAAGAGACCGTCGCCGAGATCGTGAAGGCAGGCGGCAAGGCGGTGGCCTGCAACGGCGACGTTTCCAAGCCCGACTTCGGCGATCGGATCGTGAAGGCGGCCGTCGACGCGTTCGGCGATTGTCACATCGTCGTGAACAATGCCGGCTACACTTGGGACTCCGTCATCCAGAAGATGACCGACGAGCAGTGGTACGCGATCCTCGACGTCCACCTGACGGCACCGTTCCGCATCCTTCGCGCCTTCCAGCTGCATTTCAAGGACGCCGTCGAGAAGGAGCGGGCCGAGGGCAAGCGCGTCGTGCGCAAGGTCGTGAACATCTCCTCGACCTCGGGCGTCAACGGCAATGCCGGCCAGTCGAACTATTCGGCGGGCAAGGCCGGCATCGTCGGCCTGACCAAGACGCTGGCCAAGGAGTTCGGCCGCTACGACGTTACCGTGAACGCCGTGGCCTTCGGCTACATCCAGACCCGCCTCACCAAGCCGCTGGCCCAGGGCGAGACCGGCGAGATCGAGGTCCAGGGCCGTACCGTCAAGATCGGCGTCCAGGGCGGCCGCCTCGCCGCGCTGAACCAGATGATTCCGCTGGGCCGCGGCGGCCTGCCGGAGGAAGCGGCCGGTTCGGTTTATCTTTTCTGCAGCCCCGATAGCGATTATGTCAGCGGCCAGTGCCTCGTCGTGAACGGCGGCCTCTGAGCGCCGCTCGACGAAACAACGGATCGAGGGGTGGCCTGCGGGCCACCCTTTTTCGTTGTATGGGGTACAGAGGCTATGAGGGTGGAGCGCGTTGGGGTCTCTTGAGATCGGTATCGTGGGCTGCGGCATTGCCGGGCAGGCTGCGGCAGGCTTCCTGGCCGATGCCGGACATGTCGTTACCGTGCTGGAACGTTTCGAGCAGCCGCAAGCTGTAGGCGCCGGGCTTCTGCTGCAGCCCACCGGCCTTTCGGTCCTGCGCGGGCTGGGGCTCGAGCAGGAGGCGGTCGCCGCCGGCGCGCGGATCGACGGAATCCTGGGCGAAAACCAGTGGGGCGTCCGGGTCATCGACCTCGCCTATGGCGACCTGCATCCGGCGGCGTTCGCGCTGGGCATTGGCCGTTCGCCCCTGTTCGACCTGTTGCACCGCCGGGTCCTCGGCGCGGGGGCCCGGCTGGTCACCGGCGTCGAGATCGTGGACGTCGAGCGCGAGGGCGCCCGGGCGGTTGCCCTCGACCGCAAGGCCCGCCGGCACGGTCCCTTCGACCTTCTGGTGGTCGCGGATGGGGGGAACTCCGCGCTGAGGCCCCGCGTGTTCCCGCGGGCCCGGGCACCCGTGTATCCGTGGGGCTGCATCTGGGCCACCGTGCCCGACACCCATGCGTTCGGCGCACCGGGCCTGCTGCGCCAGCGCTTTTGCGGCACGGCGGAGATGCTGGGCCTTCTCCCCAGCGCAACCGACCGGCTCACCCTGTTCTGGAGCCTGCCCACCGCCGAGTTGGAGGCCGACCGGCCGCCCGATCTCGCGGCGATGCGGCGCAAGGCCCTGGCGCTCTGGCCGGACGCGGCTCCCATCGTCGAGCGCGCGGTCGAAGCCGGCGCGTTCGCACGCGCGACCTACCGCCATGTCTCGCTGCCACGCTGGAACGAGGGGCCGGTCCTGTTCATCGGCGATGCCGCACACGGGACCAGCCCGCAACTCGGCCAGGGCGCCAATCTCGGCCTGCTCGACGCCCATGCGCTGGCCCGCAGCCTGGCCGAGGCCGGCGACGTGCCGCAGGCGATGAAGCAGTTCGCCGCGCGGCGGGGACCGTCCAATCGGTTCTACGGAACCGCCAGCCACCTGCTGACGCCGTTCTTCCAGTCGCATCACGATCTGCTCGCGATCCCGCGCGATCTCGTCCTGCACCGTGCCTGCCTGATCCCGCCCGTCCGGCGCATGCTGACGGGTGCACTGGCGGGCCTTCGCCGCGGCTGGTGGGCGGCCGACACCCTGGATACCGACGGCCGCTATCCGCTCTAGCTGCGTCGCGACAGGACAGCCCAGCGGCCCGGCGTGACGCCGAAGCGGGCGGAGAAATGCCGTGTGAGATGGCTCTGGTCGGCGAAGCCCGCGGCGGCCGCGGCGTCCGACAGGGGGCTGCCCTCGACGATCAGGGCCTGCGCCCGCATCAGGCGCCGGCCGACCTGGTAACGATGGGGCGAGGTGCCGAAGACCGACCGGAAATGACGAGCGAGAGTGAAGCGGTCGAGCCCGCTCACCCTCTCCAACTCGCCGGACCCCACGACACGATGGGATTCGGCCACCAGGAACTCGCGGGCCAGCCGCACGGCGCGAACGGCGACGCTGCCACGTCCCCGGCGGGGGCCGCCGTCGCCCCGCCGCGCCAGGAGATCGGCGAGGCGGCCGATCGTGGCGTCGATCGCCAGCGGCTCCAGAGGCTGCGGGAAGTCGACGAAGGCTTCCTCGATGACCCTCGCCGTCTCGGGATCGTGTCCGACCGCCTCCGCGACATGGGGCGGGCTCGCGCCGTCGAGCGCCTGGGAGATCGCAGCCGGATCGAGATAGAGCATGCGATAGGCGAAGGCGCGGCCCTCGCCGGCATGGCCGTCATGCGCCTCGTCGGGATGCAGGACCAGAACCTGCCGCGCCCGGCTCACCCGCAGGCTGCCGCGATAGTGGAACTGCTGCACGCCATAGAGGGTGAGGCCGATCCCGTAGGTCTCGTGCCGGTGCAGGTCGTAGGCATGGCCGCCGAACCGCCCTTCGAGGCGCTGCAGGCCGGAGGCCGGTCGGTCGAGGCGGATCTGGTCGAGGGTCATGCACGAACGTTCAAGACGATGGGGGGCACCATGCCCCATATCGGGGGCATGATCTACGAAACCAAGACGGCCCTGGTGCTGCGCAAGGATATGCCCGCCTGGCAGATGGCCAATGTCGCGGCCTTCCTGGCGGGCGGCCTCGCCGGCACCCATGCCCCTATGATGGGGGAGCCTTATCGCGACGCCAGCGGCCGGGCCTACACCGCGCTGATCCGCGAGCCGGTCTTCGTCTATGGCGCGACCCTCGAGGAGCTTCGGCGGACGCACCAGCGGGCGCTGTCGCGCGAACTCGTGCCCGCGATCTACATCGAGCCGATGTTCACCACGACCAACGACGCCGACAATCGCGCGGCGGTGGCCGCGGCCCCGGTCGATGCGCTGGACTTCGTCGGCATCGGCGTGCACGGGCCGCGCAAGGCCGTCGACAAGGTGGTCAACGGTCTGAAGTTCCTGGCTTAGCCAGGGCGCCGCCCGCGCATCAGGATCAGGGCGGAGGCCGCGAGGTTGAGCCCCATGCAGACCGCCAGTGGCACGCCGTAGCCGCCCGAGGCGTCGCGCAGGACGCCCAGCAGGCCGGGCCCGAAGGCGTAGAGGGTCTGCATGACCGCCGTGGAGAGGGCGACGATGGCTGGGAAACGATCGGCCGTGAATTCGCGCTGCACGATCATCGGCGACAGGGTGATGATGTTGCCGACGGCGAGGCCATAGGCGGCACAGGCGCCGTAGACCGCAAGCGGGGTCTCGACGAATTCCAGCACGGCGATGGCGCCGGCCTGCACCAGGAAGCAGATCGCCGAGGCGCGGCGCGGTTCGAGGCGGTCGATGACCAGCCCCAAAACGATGCGGCCGGCCAGCGCCGTCACGGCATTGATGCCGACGGCGAAGGCGGGGTCGATCGCCAGCCCGCTGGCGGCCGCACGGGAGGTCACCAGCGGCACGAGATGGGTGAGGAAGCCGACCTGGGACGTCAGCACGAGGGCGAACGGCGCGGCGATGCTCCAGAAATGCCACTCCCGCAGGGGGGCCAGCCGATGGAGCCGCACCGTCGTCGGCTTGGGCGAGAGGGGGCCCCTGCGAACGAACAACGCGACGGCACCGGCGGCCAGGACGATGCCGGCGGCCACCAGCAGCCGCTCGGCCGTGGCGAAGCCCAGCGCCGGGATGGCCGCCAGCAGCACCGGCGTGACGACGAGGCCGGCGAGCGTCGCGCCGCTCAGCGCGAGATTGAGCGCGAGGCCGCGCTTGCGATCAAACCATTGCCCGACCGTGGCGGCGATCGGCGCCACGCTGGTGGCGTTCCAGCCCGGCGCCATGACGACGTAGAGTAGGACGAGCTGCCACGGCTCGGTGACCGACGGCAGGAGCATGAGTGCTGCCGTGGTGGTCGACAGGCCGGCCAGGAACACGGCGCGCGGCCCAAATCTGCCGATCGCTTCGGCGATGCGCGGCAACAGCAGGGCACCCAGCAGATAGTGCGCGGTCACGACCGACGAGATGAAGCCGGTCGACCAGCCGCGGGCGCGCTGCAGTTCGACGAGGTAGATGCCGTGGGCATAGAAGCCGAAGCCCCAGGCGAACACGGCCGTCACGAAGCAGGCGAAGACGACGCGCCAGGCGGCCGGCGATGTGTCCGCAGCCACGTTCAGCGACATGGTGGGCGCACGTTCAGGAACGGCTGACGTGGGCCGAGACGCAGCGCCAGCCCTCCGGCCGCAGCTGCCAGTCGTCGGTGTACCAGCCGGCGCCCGTGCTGCCGTCGGGCCTGGTGTAGCTCGTGCGGGCATGAACGATGGCGAAGGAACCCAGCAGCCGGATCTTCACGTCGTGCTCGCGCAGGTCCTTCACTGCCGAACCGCGGCCGATCTGCGCCAGGAACGCGGCGCGCTCGATCAGGGTACCGTCGGGATTTGTATTGTGGAAATCGTCCGACAGGTGCCGCTCGAACCACTCGACGTCGGCTTCGCCGACCGAGCGCACGTAGTGGTGATTGAGCTGCTTCAGGGTCTCGATCTGCCGTGCCGTCGACTCATCCGTCATGGCGTTTCCTTTCCTTGCCGGTTGCCCTCACGACACGAAGAGACGAACGCCGACCGGCAGCGTGCGGGCCTTTTCGAGAGCCTCCATCGTCGTGCGGTAGCCGAGCTCGATCGCGGCGTCGAAGCTCGTCCAGTCGAGCAGGTCGATATGGGTCATGGGCGGCACGATCAGCAAATCGGCGGCGGCGCGATCCTCGGCCGCGCGCGAGGTGCTGGCGACCAGAGCCGAGCGCAGCAGGATGCGCACGATCGAGGGGATGGGCAGCATCTCGTTGCGCTTCCAGACGAGGCGCCGGAAGAACTGCCACGCCGACCAGGGCTCCATGACGCCTTCGCCGGCGGACAGCGCGCCGCCGGTGTCGATGTCGACGCCGATCGTCACGCCACGCCCCAGCCGCTGCATGGCGCGCACGGGAAAATTGTCGATGACGCCGCCATCGACATGGACTTCGCCCGCCTCGTTGAAGGGCGGCATCACACCGGGAATCGACACCGACGCGCGCAGCCAGCGCCACAGCCGCCCGACCGTATGGATGTCGGCCCTGGAGGTCGTGAGGTTGGCGGTCATGCAGTAATAGGGGAGGATCAGATCCTCGATGTCCTTCTCGCCGAAGGCCATGCGCAACAGGCGCGTGACCCTGCGGCCACCAAACAGCGAGATCAGCGGCACCGTGTAGTCACTGAGCGGATTGTTGTCGACGAAGGCGCGGCGGAAACGCGCGTCGAGTTCCTGGTCGCTCCAGCGCGAGGCCACGCCGGCCGCGACGATCGCCCCCATGCTGGTGCCGCCCACCAGGTCGATCGGCACGCCGCACTCGCGCAGCGCCTTGACCACGCCGATATGCGTGAAGGCGCGCGCGCCGCCGCCGGCCATGACCACGCCCACCGCATGACCGGTGAGGGTGCGGGCCAGCCGGTCGATGTCGGCATGGATGTCGAGACGGACGTGATGGTGGTTGCCGTAGAGGCCGCCCGCCAGCAGAGGCGCGGTCGACCCTGCCTTCGGCTCGTGACCTTCGTGCAGCAGCACCAGTTCGCGGCGTCGGTGGAACACCGCGCCGCTCTGCGCCGTCTCGATCTCGAAGGGCACCCGGGTCGGCGCGTCGTTGTCGGCGTTGCGCATCACGACCAGGCAGTCGGCCTGGCGCAGGCAAAGCTCGGTCCAGGGCGTCAGGGTCGGATCGGCGCGGTAGAGCACGAACGAGGATTCCATCTCGCAGCGCGCGAACCATTCGGGCTCCTGGTCGAGCGATTCCGAGCCCAGCATCTGCACCTGGGTGCCGATGCGGCCGAGCGCATTCGCCAGCATCACTGCGAACCGCGCCGAGGGCACGTCGGGGCCGCTCGGCAGCAGCGCGAAGGTGCGCGGCTGGCGGCGGGCACCGCCCGCGTCCTGCGCATTGCGCGCCACGACGCTGCGCATCAGCGCCGGCAAAACCTCGGGATGGTTGGAGGTGAGAGCGTGGAAGCTGGTCTGGGGCAGCCGCCAGACCTCGCTGTCGCGCAGCGCCGCCACGCTGCGCGTACGCTTGCCCTGCGACAGGAGCGACATCTCGCCGACGAGGTTGCCCGGCGGGATCTCGGCGATCAGCACGGGCTCGCGGGAATCGCCGGCCTCGTAGTGCCGAAACACCCCGAGCGAGCCGCTCGTCACCACATAGACGGCGTCGGCCGGTTCGCCCTGGCGGAACAGCGGCGCGCCGCCGGGCAGGACCAGCAAGGTGAGCTGGTGCTCGACGGCGGCCAGGGCTTCGGGGGCGAGGTCGGCGAACAGCGGGGTCTGCTGCAACACCTTCTGCAGACGCAGCCGGGCGGTGTCCTCGCTCGGCACGGCGAGGCTCATCCCCCGGTCATTCCCTTCAGGGCCCAGCCGATGGTCTGGTCGGCGCGCGTCCAGACCATCTCCCGCCATTTGTCACCGGCGGGGAAGAAGCGCTCCTTCATGTCCGCCTTCAGGGCGCGGCCCTGCGCCGAGCTGAGGTCGCCGCGATGATGCAGCCAGTTGTCGGCGCGCACCGCGTTCAGCACCTCCGGCACCGTGTAGGTGCCGTATTCCAGCGCCACCGGTGTCACCTCGGCATCGGGCAGCTCCTGCGGGAAGGCGTCGGTCATGACGCCGACCACCACCGCCGAGGTCGACGTGCCGCCTTCCGGCGAGGTCATCTCGTCGCCATACCAGGCCTTGGCGCGGCCGAACGACTTGGCGGCGGGCGACACCGCGCAGATCAGTTCGCCATGGCCGAACGGGCCGAGACCGGTGTGGAAATCGATGATGCCGACGCGCCTGGCCTGCGAGAGTTCCTCGCGGGCGATGGCGCGGATCGTGCGATTGCTCCAGGTGGGCGCCGTGCCGCCGAAGAAGATCCCGTCGGGGTGCATGTACTGGCCGCCGCTGATCGCGCTCTGCAGGCCGAAGGCACCGTGCTTCTGCGCATAGGCCGCGAACACGCGTTCGGTTTCGGCCGCACTCGCCTCGTTCCACTCGACCGGCAGGACCGCGTCGGCGATCTCGAGATAGCCGTCGTTCCTCGGATAGCCCTTGTCGTGGTCGACGAAGTTGCGATTGAGATCGACATTGTCCTCGGTGACGCGGCGCGTCCACGCGAAGCCATAGGGGTTGAGCGCATGGATCAGCAGCGCACCCGTGTCGGGCGGCAGCTTCGCCGGACCACCCGAGCGCATCCACGCGATCTCCGCGCCCGATCCGCAATGGCCCTCGACTCCGTGCGTGCCGGCGATCAGCACCAGCATGTTCGCGGCGTCGGCCGGCCCGAACCGGGCCGTGTCGAGGAACAGCCTCTCGCCGTTGGGGCCGCGCGCCTTCGGATTGAGCCAGGACCGCAGCGCGCCGCCGGCTTCGGCGGCGGCGCCGCAGAACTTGGCGCGCGCCTCGGCATAGGTTTCAGAGAAGCACTCGGACACTGAGAACATGCATTTCCTCCGGCCGGCATCGTAGCCGGTTTGGCGACGAGGCGGAAAGCATGTCGGACAACAATGCCTCACCCTGAGGAGCGGTCCGCAGGACCGCGTCTCGAAGGGTGGGAACGCGCACCACGTCTGTTACCCATCCTTCGAGACGCCGCGCTCTGCGCGGCTCCTCAGGATGAGGTCTCTAGCTGTCGTACTGCAGCAGCGTTTCGACCGGCGGTGTCAGTCTCTTGCGGCCTTCGAGGAAGGTGAGTTCGATGATGACGGCGGTCGCGGGCACGACGGCGCCGACGGTCTCGAGCAGGTTCACGGCGGCGGACATGGTGCCGCCGGTTGCCAGCAGGTCGTCGACCAGCACGACCCGCGCCCCCTTGTGCACGGCATCCTGCTGGATCTCGATCGTGTCGGTGCCGTATTCCAGCGCATAGGTGTGGCGCACCGTGGTGCCGGGCAGCTTGCCCTGTTTGCGCATCATCACGAAGCCGGTGCCGAGCGCGAGGGCGAGCGGCGCGGCCAGCAGGAAGCCGCGCGATTCGATTCCCGCCAGCATGTCGGGCTTGTGCGGGCGGATCAGGTCGGCCAGCCGCTCGATGGCCGTATGCCAGGCCTTGGCATGCGCCAGCAGCGTCGAGATGTCGTAGAAGAGGATACCCGGCTTGGGGAAGTCGGGGATCGAGCGAATGTGCTTCTTGAGGTCGATATCCTTGGACATTCTGGCTCCTGAGCTCAGCTATAGGCCGGCGGCGGCACGAAGCCGCGATATTCCTTCTCCAGCAGCTTGGCGAACTGGATGCACTCGTAGTCGCCGTACTGCCGGCCGATGATCTGCACGCCGATCGGCAGGCCTTCCTTGCTCTGGCCGATCGGGGCGGCGGTCGACGGCATCCAGGTGACGCCCGAGTAGCCCGCCCAGAAGATCTGGTCGACGACCGGCACCTGCTTGTTGTTCACGACGATCGTGCGCTTGTGGCGCAGGCCCGCCTGATCGTGCGGGAAGGCGGCCGTCACGGCGACCGGGCAGAGCATCAGGTCGTAGTCCTGGAAGAACGCATCCCAGGCGAGCCGCATCCGGTGGCGCTTCTCGTTCAGCCCCAGCCAGGCACGATGCGACAGCGCGTTGCCCCGCTGCATCTGCGCGAAGTAGCTCATGTCGGAGGCGGGCAGGCTGGCCGCGTCCTTGACGGCCTGCTCGTAGACCGCGTCGCTCATGCGGCCCGAGGTCGCCGCGCGCAGCAGCCGGATGTAGACGTCGTTCAGCTCGACCGTGTCGATCTCGGGGCGGGCCTTGTCGCTTACCTTGACCTTGTTCTTGGCGAGGAACGAGGCGAGCGTCGAGATCTGCTCCTGCACCGAATCGTCGACCTCGGCGTTCGGGTCGGTCAGCAGCACCGCCACCTTGAAGTCACGCAGCTTGGTCTTCTTCGAGCGGGGCAGGCTGAGTGTCCAGCCGCGTCCGTCGATCGCATCGGGACCGGCCATCGCCGTGAGTGCGATCTCGAGATCCTCCGCGCCACGGGCCAGCGGTCCGACCACGCCGATATCGCCGTAGGCGACCGCTCCCGCGAGGGCATGGCCCTTCGGCGACACGACGCCCCAGCTCGGCTTGTGGCCCCACACGCCGCAGTAATGGGCGGGATTGCGGATCGAGGCGCCGATGTCGCTGCCGGCCTCGATGCCGGTGAGGCCGGCGGCCAGCGCCGCGCCCGAGCCGCCCGACGAGCCACCGGGCGTGCGGCCGAGATCCCACGGGTTGTTGGTCGAGCCGTAGACCTCGTTGTAGCTCTGCCAGTCGGCGAGGTTCAGCGGTACGTTGGTCTTGCCGAACAGCGTGACGCCGGCATCCATCATGCGCTGCGTCACCAGTGAATTCTGGCTCGCGACCGTGTCCTTGAAGGCGGGGTCGCCCCAGGTGGTGGGCAAACCCGCGACGTCGAAGGATTCCTTGATCGTCATCGGCACGCCGTGCAGCGGTCCCAGCTTCTTGCCGGCCTTGACCGCGCGGTCTGCCGCCTTCGCGCGCTTGCGGGCGCCCTCGATGTCGGTGGCGATGATGGCGTTGAGCTCGGGATTATAGGCCTCGACCCGCTTCAGGTAGAGGTCGAGCAGTTCGAGGCAGCCGATCTTCTTCTTCCGGACCGCAGCGGCGAGCTGCTTGGCGGTCTGGAACGGGAGGGCGAGGGACATGGGGGGAGGGTTTCCGCAACGGGGATGGACGAGGTCCAAGCCCGTACCATATTGTCCGGCCCGCCGTGAAGAAACTCCCCGCCCGAACGATGCACATCGCCATGCCACTGGCGCTGACCTTCGTCATGACCTTCATCGTCTCCGGCATCGCCACGATCCGGGCGATCGGATTCGAGCCGGGCATGACCGCTCGCTGGATGGAATCGTGGATGGCCTCCTGGATGGTCGCCTTTCCCACCATGCTGTTCCTGATGCCCATCATGCGGCGCCTGCTGTCGCGCCTGATCGAGACCCGATAGCTCAGGCCGTCTGCTGGGTCTTTCCGGATAAGACAGAATCATATCTGGCTTTCCAAGAAATCGCCTCACCCTGAGGAGCGCTCCGCGGGAGCGCGTCTCGAAGGGTGGGCACGAGCACTACGTCTGTTGCCGATCCTTCGAGACGGCCCTTCGGGCCTCCTCAGGATGAGGTTGTGTGGGTGAACTTGAAGCAAAAGAACCCTAACGCGGTCTGGGGCGTGCGCGGGCCGTGGGCTCGGCGACGAGAGGATCGTCCGGCCAATAATGCCGCGGGTAGCGGCCCTTGAGTTCGGATTTCACGGCCTTGTAACCATTGGCCCAGAAGCTCGCGAGATCGCGCGTTACCTGGACTGGCCGGCGCGCCGGGGAGAGCAGGTGGATGGTGAGCGGCACCTTGCCGCCGGCAATGCGCGGCGTCTCGGTGAGCCCGAACATCTCCTGCAGGCGGACCGACAGTGTCGGCTCGTCGGGATTGGCATAGTCGATCGCCACCCGCGACCCGCTCGGCACCTCGATGTGCGTCGGCACCAGTCGCTCGACCTCGCGCTGCTTTTCCCACGGCACCAAGGCCTTGAGTGCGGCGGCGAGATCGATGCGGGCGAGATGATCCTTGCGCGACACGCCGTCGAGAGAGGGGCCGAGCCAGTCCGTCAGGGACGCGAGCAGGGCCGCGTCCGAAAGATCGGGCCACTCCTCGCCGGCATGACGGCGCAGGAAACCGATGCGCTCGCGCCAGCGCACGAGGTCGTCGCTCCAGGGCAGGGCGCCGAGCCCGAGCTGTCGCACGCCGTCGAGCAGGGCGGCCTGCACCTTGTCGGGATCGGGCCGGCCGAGCGGCTTGTCCTCCAGCGCGATCGCGCCCAGTCGCCGCCGCCGCCGCGCCAGCACCGCGCCGTCGCGCGCGCTCCACTGCACGAGCTGCTCGTCGACGATGCGGTCGGCGTAGAGGTCTTCGATCTCCGCGGCGGTGATCGGCGCGGCGAGGAAGATGCGGGCCTCCTGCGCCGAGCCGTCGAGATCGGCAACCACCAGAAACTCCTCGTTGGCCATCGGATCGCCTTCCGGCAGCGCCGCGCCACGCCCACCCGAGAGGAGATAGCGCCCGGCCGTGCCGGGGCGGCGGCGGCCGATGCGGTCGGGATAGGCCAGCGCCAGCAGCGGACCCGTCATGGCGATGTCGGCACGTTCCTCGCCGCCTCCGCGCGGCATCAGGCGTCGTGCTGCCTCCTGGACCAGCCGCAAGGTGCCGTCGCGTCGCCCGCTCAGCGCAATGTCGACCCGGTGCCGGAGATCGGCGTCGCGCTGGCCCGGCGGCAAACGCAGGAAATCGCGTTCGCCCAGGATCGCGGCGAGCAGCGCGGCGACCTTGCCTTGACCCAATTCGCGACCCTTGAGCACCAGATGGGCGATGCGGGGATGCTGGCCGAGCCGCACCATGGCGCGGCCATGGGCCGTGATCGCGCCCGTGCCGTCGATCGCGCCGAGATCGGCCAGCAGCGCCCGCGCCGTGGCGAGCGAGGCGGCGGGCGGCAGCGTCAGCCACGGCAGGCTGGTGGCATCGCCGGTGCCCCAGGCGGCCAGCTCCAGCGCCAGCGGCGCCAGGTCGGCGTCGAGGATCTCCGGCGGCGTGAAGGGCAGCAACCCGCGCTGCGCCTGTTCCGGCCACAGGCGATAGCAGATGCCGGGTTCGAGACGGCCGGCGCGGCCTCTGCGCTGATCGGCCGAGGCCTGGCTGACACGCACCGTTTCGAGCCGCGTCATGCCCGAGCGCGGCGAGAATTTCGGCACGCGCATCTGGCCGCTGTCGATCACGATGCGCACGCCCTCGATGGTGAGGCTGGTTTCGGCGATCGAGGTCGCCAGCACGACCTTGCGCCGGCCCGGCGGCGAGGGCGCGATGGCGCGGTCCTGGTCGGCGGGCGACAGGTCGCCGTAGAGCGGCGCCACGTCGACGTTGGCGCCGATGCCCTGCAACCGCTCCTCCACGCGGCGGATCTCGCCGACGCCGGGCAGGAAGACGAGCGCGCTGCCGCTTTCCTCGGCGAGCGCGCGGCGCACGGCGGCCGCCACGCTGTCCTCGATGCGACCGGCGGGCTCGCGATCGAGATAGCGCGTGTCGACCGGGAACATGCGGCCCGCGCTCTCGATGACGGGCGCGTCGCCGAGGCGCGCCGACACCGGGCCGGGATCCAGCGTTGCCGACATGGCCACGACGCGCAGATCCTCGCGCAGCGCGCTCTGTGCCTCGCGCACCAGGGCGAATGAAAGATCGGTGTCCAGTCCGCGCTCGTGCAGCTCGTCGAAGATGACGCAGGCCATGGACTCGAGCGAGGGATCCTCCTGCAGCAGGCGCAGGAACAGGCCATCGGTCACCACTTCGATGCGGGTACGCGGCCCGACCTTGCTGTCGAAGCGCACGCGATAGCCCACGGTCTCGCCGACCGACTCGCCCAGGGTCGCGGCCATGCGCCGGGCGGCGGCACGCGCGGCCAGCCGTCGCGGCTCCTGCATGATGATCTTGCGGCCGCCGAGCCAGGGCGCGTCGAGCAGCGCCAGCGGCACGCGCGTCGTCTTGCCGGCGCCCGGCGGCGCCACCAGCACGGCGGCAGTGCCGGCCACCAGCGCGGCCTTGAGACGCGGCAGGGCTTCGTCGACGGGAAGCGGCTCCATCGATCCCCTTGTCACGGGGCGAGTGGATGGACGGGAAGAAGGGGCGGGTTCACTCTGGTGTTCTTACGCTTGAGGTCGTGCAATGTCTGTCGTCGTCGAAGCCCTGGATCATATCGTCGTCAACGTGCGCGACGTAGAGGCCGCCGCCGCCTGGTACGAGCGCGTGCTGGGCATGACGCGCAAGATCACCGAGCCACGGCCCGGGCATCGCGTCACGTCGATGCACTTCGGTCGCCAGAAGATCAACCTCCGCCCTGAGACCGCCACACAGAAGCAATGGTTCACGGGCAAGACCGTGGCACCGGGCAGCGATGACCTCTGCTTTCTCACGCAGTCGTCGCCGCAGGCGGTGGCCGACCATTTCAGGAGCTGCGGCGTGGAGATCGAAGAAGGTCCGAGCGAGAAGAGTGGCGCCATGGGCACGATCGTCTCGGTCTATTGCCGCGATCCCGACGGCAACCTGATCGAGGTGTCCTCCTACAAATAGGCGGAACATGACCGCGCCGTTCGAGACCTTCGCCCGCTCGCTGCGACCGCTGCCGCCGTTGCGGGCCGCCATCACGGCGGCCTATCGCCGGCCCGAGCCCGAGTGCGTGCCGCCGCTGCTCGACCTCGCGACCCTCGGTCCGCCCGCGACCGCAAAGGCGCAGGCGCTGGCGCGCCGACTGGTCGAAGCGTTGCGCGCCAAGGTGCCGGCGGGCGGCGTCGAGGGGCTGATCCACGAATATGCGCTGTCCAGCCAGGAGGGCGTGGCGCTGATGTGCCTGGCCGAGGCGCTGCTGCGCATTCCCGACGACGAGACCCGCGACGCGCTGATCCGCGACAAGATCGGCGGCGGCGACTGGCACGCCCATCTCGGACGCAGCCCGTCGCTGTTCGTGAACGCCGCGACCTGGGGCCTGATGCTGACCGGCCGGCTGACGGCGACCAGCAGCGAGAACAGCCTGTCGGCCGCGCTCACGCGGCTGATCGCCCGGGGTGGCGAGCCGCTGATCCGCGGCGGCGTGAACATCGCGATGCGCCTGATGGGCGAGCAGTTCGTCGCCGGCCAGACGATCGAGGAGGCGTTGGCCAACGGCCGCCGCTTCGAGGAAGAGGGCTTTCGCTATTCCTATGACATGCTGGGCGAGGCGGCGATCACTGCGGCCCAGGCCGAGCACTACCGCCAGGCCTACGAGCGCGCGATCCGTGCCATCGGCCGCGCCTCGGCCGGGCGCGGCATCTACGAGGGTGCCGGCATCTCGCTGAAACTCTCGGCGCTGCATCCACGCTACAGCCGTTCGCAAGCCGAGCGCGTCCATGCCGAACTCTATCCGCGCCTGCGCGATCTCGCGGTGCTGGCGCGCCGCTACGATATCGGCGTGAACATCGATGCGGAGGAGGCCGACCGGCTCGAACTCTCCCTCGACCTGCTGGAGCGGCTCTGCTTCGAGCCCGCGCTCGACGGCTGGAACGGCATCGGCTTCGTGGTGCAGGCCTACAAGAAGCGCGCCGCCTTCGTGATCGACCATCTGATCGATCTCGGCCGCCACAGCCGGCACCGGCTGATGATCCGGCTGGTGAAAGGGGCCTATTGGGACAGCGAGATCAAGCGCGCGCAGGTCGACGGGCTGGAGGATTTCCCGGTCTTCACGCGCAAGATCCACACCGACGTTTCCTATCTCGCCTGCGCCCGAAAGCTGCTGGCCGCGCCGGATGCGGCCTTCCCGCAATTCGCCACCCACAATGCGCTGACCTTGGCGTCGATCCACGCCATGGCCGGCGAGAACTTCTATGCCGGCCAGTACGAGTTCCAGTGCCTGCATGGCATGGGCGAGCCGCTCTACGAGGAAGTCGTCGGCCGCGAAAAGCTCAATCGGCCGTGTCGCATCTATGCGCCCGTCGGCACGCACGAGACGTTGCTCGCCTATCTGGTGCGCCGCCTGCTGGAGAACGGTGCGAACACCTCCTTCGTGAACCAGGTCGCCGATCCCGACCTGGCCATCGACAGCTTGCTGGCCGATCCGGTCGAACGCGCCCGCAGCCTCTCCCCGGTCGGAGCACCGCATCCGCTCATCGCGTTGCCGCGCGACCTGTTCGGGCCGACGCGGGCCAATTCGCGCGGCCTCGATCTGGTCAACGAAAGCGTGCTCGCTTCGCTCGCGCGGGAACTGGTTGCCGGTGCCTCGACTCTGCTGCGCGCAACGCCGGTCCTGGCGGACGGTCCGCGCGACGGCACCGCGCGAGAGGTGAGCAATCCCGCCGACAGCGGCGATGTCGTGGGCCTCGTCGTCGACGCCCTGCCGGACCTGGTGGATGAAGCTGGCGCGAAGGCCGTGCGATGGTCGGCGCCGCCAGCCGAGCGCGCGGCGATCCTGCGCCGGGCGGCGGATCTCATGGAAGCCCGCATGGAAAAGCTGCTGGGACCGATCGTGCGCGAGGCCGGCAAGACGCTGGGCAATGCGGTGGGGGAGGTCCGCGAAGCGGTCGATTTCCTGCGCTATTACGCGAATTGCGTCGAGGAATTCGACAACGCGACCCATCGGCCGCTGGGCGTCGTCGCCTGCATCAGCCCGTGGAATTTTCCACTCTCGATCTTCACCGGACAGGTCGCGGGCGCGCTGGCGGCGGGCAATGCCGTGATCGCCAAGCCGGCGGAAGAGACGCCGCTGATCGCGGCCCTCGCGGTGGGCATGCTGCACGAGGCCGGCGTCCCGCGCGCCGTGCTGCAGTTCCTGCCGGGCGATGGTGAGATCGGCAAGCGGCTGGTGGCCAACGCGACCGTGGCGGGCGTGGTCTTCACCGGCTCGACCGAGGCGGCGCAATCGATCAACCGCGCCCTCGCACGGCGTCTCGGCACCGACGGCAGGCCGGTGCCCTTGATCGCCGAGACCGGCGGCCAGAACGCGCTGGTGGCGGATTCATCGGCGCTGCCCGAGCAACTTGTGATCGACGTGCTCGCTTCGGCCTTCGACTCGGCCGGCCAGCGCTGCTCGGCGCTGCGCGTCCTCTGCCTGCAGGACGACATCGCGGACAAGGTCGTGCCCATGCTGGAGGGTGCGATGGCCGAACTGGGCGTCGGCAATCCGGACCGGCTTTCGGTCGATGTCGGCCCCGTCATCTCGGCCGAGGCGCAGAAGCGGCTGCTCGATCACATCGACCGCATGCGCGCGGCCGGCCATCGTGTGTACCAGGTGGCGCTACCCGACGAAGCGGCGCGGGGGACGTTTGTGCCGCCGACCCTGATCGAGGTCGGCGCCCTCTCCGACTTGCCGGGCGAGGTCTTCGGGCCGGTGCTTCACATCCTGCGCTATGCCCGCGAGGAGATGGAGGAGGTGATCCGTGCGGTGAACGAAACCGGCTTCGGCCTGACCTTCGGCGTGCACAGCCGCATCGACGAGACCATCGAGCGCGCGACGGCGGCGAGTGCCGCCGGCAACCAGTACGTCAACCGCAACATGATCGGCGCCGTGGTCGGCGTGCAACCGTTCGGCGGGCATGGCCTGTCGGGCACGGGGCCGAAGGCGGGCGGGCTGCTCTACGTCCACCGCCTGCTGGCGGACGGGCCGGCCGCCGACGTCGCGACCGGCGAACTCGCCGGCCCGGTCGGCGAGCGCAACAGTTACGCCCTGCGCCCCAAGGGCGCGATCCTCTGTGTCGCGACGGATCCGGCCGAACTCAGTCTGCAGCAGGAACTGGTACGGACGACCGGCAATCGCGTCGCCTCTGGCGAAGCCGAGGATATCGCGGCCGTCCTGTTTGCCGGAAGCGAAGGGGACCTATTGGACCTTACGTGTCGCATGGCCGACCGGCCGGGGCGCATCGTGCAGGTCCATGTCGCGCCCTATCCGCGCGCGCTCCTGTTCGACGAGGTGTCAGTCAGCGTCAACACCGCCGCCACCGGCGGTAATGCCAGTCTGATGGCGATCGGTTAGCGTCGCGCCGAGGCTCAGTACAGGCCGTGCTTCTTGGGCGGGCCGGGATGATTCACGCACAGCATCTCGGGCGAGGTGATCGGTCCCATCTTGATGCGCTCTTCCTCGCACTTCTCGTAGGTGAAGGGCCCGCCGAACACCTTGGGGCCGCCGCCGACGATGATGTAGGACTTTTCGAGGTACCAGCCCGGGCCGGTATAGGCCTGGCTCGCGCCGGGCCCGGTGCAGGCGCTGAGCGCCGTGGCCAGCAGGGGAGCCGCGAGCAGGGTCGTCCAGCGACCAATCGAACTTTCCGACATCAGCTCAGTCTCTCCCCCGGGCAATGAACGCTGCCCACGTGCAGCGGCCAAATTAGGCCATGGCCGCGATGTCTTCAATGCATGGAGAAGGACGGCTAGGATGCGGCACATGCGCCGGTTCGTGCTCTTGCCGATCTTGATGGCCATCGCTTCGTGGCCGGGAAGCCTGTTCGCACTCGATTGCACGGCCCTCACAGACACCGGCATTCCCTTCGCCGTCACCTCCGAGATTGTCACCCGCCGGACGGGCGAGGCGTCGACCACCCGGACTCAGCAGACGCAGGTGTTCCGCAAGGCCGACGAAGTCACCATCTATACTGTGGACTCTCCAGCCCTCTATCTCAGGACCCGCGGCGCCAATTCTCTGTTTCCCGTGGACGCCTTCTATTCGACCGAGCCCAACGATCCGCGCAAGTGGACCTATTCGATCGGTCCCTCGGTCCATCTCGCGCGCGGCCAGCCCGTCAGCTACAGCGCCGACATGAAGGGCACCGACGGAAAGCTCCGCATGGCGGCCAGGATGACCCTCGAATTACTCGAATCCGGGACTCTCGAACTGAGCGGGTGCCGCTTCGAGGTCTTGAGATATCGTCGAACGCTCGAGGGACTGGCGGACCGCCATCCGGTCTCCAACAGCGAGGAACTCTGGTTCGCGCCCGCCCTGCGCATCACGCTGGCGTCGATCCTGCGGACCGGCGATATCGAGGTTGCCAGCACTCCGACGGCAATATCCTTGGATTTCAAACACATAGAGTAAGTTCCTCACGCCGGCATTTGTGGCGTAACGAGGGCTTTCGTTTGCAGGGGCGGCCGGGCTAATAATGCGCCGATAAGCAAACGCATCCGGGGGGATGCTGGGCCAGCTCGCGCGCCAGCAGGATAGATCATGGCATTGCCTGAGAAGCAGGGACTGTACGACCCACGCAACGAACACGATTCGTGCGGCGTGGGCTTCGTGGCCGACATCAAGGGCCGGAGGACGCACGCCATCGTGCGCCAGGGCCTGCAGATCCTGGTCAACCTCGACCATCGCGGCGCCGTCGGCGCCGATCCCCTGATGGGCGACGGCGCGGGCGCCATGATCCAGATTCCCGACGCGCTGCTGCGCGACTGGGCCCGCAAGGAAGGGGTCGACCTGCCGGAGCCCGGCCACTACGCCGTGGCGATGTGCTTCCTCCCGCCGGATGAGAAGGCAAGAGCGTTTGCAATCAAGCGCTTCGAGCACTTCATTAAAGTGGAAAAGCAGAAGCTGGTGGGTTGGCGCGATGTGCCGACCGACCTGACGGGGCTCGGCAAGGCGGTCATCGAATCGATGCCGGTCATCCGTATGGCGATCGTCGGCCGGGGGGCGAAAGTTCCCGACCAGGATGCGTTCGAGCGCAAGGTGCTGGCGATCCGCAAGCAGACCCAGAACCCGCTGGCCGACCTCGAGAAGAAGCACAAGCTGCCCGGCCTGTCGCAGCTCTACATGCCGTCCTTCTCGTCGCGCACCGTGGTCTACAAGGGCCTGCTGCTCGCGCACCAGGTTGAGAGTTTCTATGAGGATTTGAGAAATCCTCTTTGTGAATCAGCGCTTTGCCTGGTTCATCAGAGATTCTCGACGAACACGTTTCCGTCGTGGAAACTGGCGCATCCCTACCGGTTCATCGCCCATAACGGCGAGATCAACACGGTGCGCGGCAACGTCAACTGGATGTACGCCCGCCGGCGCACGATGGAATCCGACCTGATCGGCGCCGACCTCGACAAGATGTGGCCGATCATCCCGCACGGCCAGTCGGACACCGCCTGCCTCGACAATGCGCTCGAACTGCTGGTGGCCGGCGGCTACTCGCTCAGCCACGCCATGATGATGCTGATCCCGGAGGCCTGGGCCGGCAATCCGCTGATGGATTCCAGCCGCAAGGCCTTCTACGAGTATCACGCCGCCCTCATGGAGCCGTGGGACGGCCCGGCCTCGATCGCCTTCACCGACGGCCGCCAGATCGGCGCCACGCTCGACCGCAACGGCCTGCGTCCGGCGCGCTTCCTCATCACCGACGACGATCTCGTGGTGATGTCGTCGGAGTCCGGCGTGTTGCCGATCCCCGACGAGAAGATCGTGCGCAAGTGGCGCCTGCAGCCCGGCAAGATGCTGCTGATCGACCTCGAAGAGGGCCGCATCGTCGAGGACGAGGAGCTGAAGCGGACCCTGGCCGAGGCCGAGCCCTACGAGGAATGGCTGCGGGAGACGCAGCACAAGCTCGAGGAGCTGTCGGAGATCCCCGACGCGCCCTCGCCGGCGGCATCGAACGATCCCTCGACCCTGCTCGATCGCCAGCAGGCCTTCGGCTACACGCAGGAGGACATCCAGTTCTTCCTTGAGCCGATGGCCAGCGTGGCCGACGATCCGATCGGCTCGATGGGCACCGACACGCCCATCGCGGTGCTCTCGAAGAAGCCGAAGCTGCTCTACAACTACTTCAAGCAGAACTTCGCCCAGGTCACCAACCCGCCGATCGATCCGATCCGCGAGGAGCTGGTGATGTCGCTGGTCTCGATGATCGGCCCGCGCCCCAACCTGCTCGGCCGCCATGCCGGCATGCATAAGCGCCTCGAAGTGGCCCAGCCGGTCCTGACCAATGCCGAGCTGGAGAAGATCCGCTCGATCGAGGACCTGCTCGACGGCTCGTTCCGCACCGCCACCATCGACACGACCTGGCTCGCCTCCGAAGGCGCGGCCGGGCTCGAGAAGGCCCTCGACCGGGTCTGTGCCGAGGCGACCGACTGCGTGCTGGCCGACCGCAACATCCTGGTCCTGTCGGATCGCGCGGTGTCGGCCGACCGCGTGCCGATCCCGGCGCTGCTCGCGACGGCGGCCGTGCATCACAGCCTGATCCGGCGCGGCCTGCGCACCCAGACCGGCCTCGTGGTCGAGACCGGCGAGGCGCGCGAGGTCCATCATTTCTGCTGCCTGGCGGGCTACGGTGCCGAGGCGGTGAATCCCTATCTCGCCTTCGAGACGCTGGAGGCGCTGCGCGTCCAGAACGGCCTGCCGCTCAAGCCCTACGAGGTTCAGAAGAACTTCATCAAGGCGATCGGCAAGGGCCTGCTCAAGGTCATGTCCAAGATGGGCATCTCGACCTACCAGTCCTATTGCGGCGCGCAGATCTTCGACGCGGTCGGCCTGCATTCGGGCTTCGTCGAGAAGTACTTCACCGGCACCGCCACCACGATCGAGGGCGCCGGCTGGCAGGAGATCGCCGAAGAGACGGTGCGCCGTCATCGCAACGCTTACGGTGACAATCCGGTCTATCGGACCATGCTCGATGTCGGCGGCGACTATGCCTTCCGCCTGCGTGGCGAGGAGCATGCCTGGACGCCCGAGAGCGTGTCGCGCCTGCAGCACGCCGTCCGCGGCAACTCATCGGACGACTACAAGGCCTTCGCCACCTCGATCAACGAGCAGAGCGAGCGGCTGCTGACCATCCGCGGCCTGATGCAGCTCAAGTGGGCGGAGCAGCCGATTCCGGTCGAGGAGGTCGAGGCCGCCGCCAGCATCGTCAAGCGCTTCGCCACCGGCGCGATGAGCTTCGGATCGATCAGCCGCGAGGCCCACACCACGCTCGCCATCGCCATGAACCGGATCGGCGGCAAGTCGAACACCGGCGAGGGCGGCGAGGAGGCGGATCGCTTCAAGCCGCTGCCCAACGGCGATTCGATGCGCTCGGCCATCAAGCAGGTCGCGTCGGGCCGGTTCGGCGTCACGGCCGAATACCTGGTCAATGCCGACGACATCCAGATCAAGATGGCGCAGGGCGCCAAGCCTGGCGAGGGCGGGCAGCTGCCCGGCCACAAGGTCGACGAGAACATCGCTCGCGTCCGCCGTTCGACGGCCGGCGTCGGCCTGATCTCGCCGCCGCCGCATCACGACATCTATTCGATCGAGGACCTGGCGCAGCTCATCCACGACCTCAAGAACGTGAACACGGCGGCGCGGGTCTCGGTGAAGCTCGTCTCCGAGGTCGGGGTCGGCACGGTTGCCGCCGGCGTCAGCAAGGCGCGCGCCGACCATGTCACGATCTCGGGTTACGAGGGCGGCACCGGTGCCTCGCCGCTCACCTCGCTGACGCATGCCGGCTCGCCGTGGGAGATCGGCCTCGCCGAGACGCAGCAGACGCTGGTGCTGAACGGGCTGCGCGGCCGCATCGCCGTGCAGGTCGACGGTGGCCTGCGCACCGGCCGCGACGTCGCCATCGGCGCGCTGCTGGGCGCCGACGAGTTCGGCTTCGCCACCGCGCCGCTGATCGCGGCCGGCTGCATCATGATGCGCAAGTGCCACCTCAACACCTGTCCGGTGGGCGTGGCGACGCAGGATCCGGTGCTGCGCAAGCGCTTCACCGGCCAGCCCGAGCACGTGATCAACTACTTCTTCTTCGTCGCCGAGGAACTGCGCGAGATCATGGCGCGGCTGGGCTTCCGCACGCTGAACGAGATGATCGGCCGGGTCGACAGGCTCGACATGCGCCACGCCATCGACCACTGGAAGGCGGGCGGCGTCGACCTCTCGAAGCTGCTGCATCAGGCGCCGGCGCGCGAGGGCGTGGCGATCTGGAACGTCGAGCGCCAGGATCACGGTCTCGACAAGGCTCTGGACCACAAGCTGCTCGAGGCGGCACAGCCGGCGCTCGAGAAGGGCGAGCCGGTGCAGATCGAGCTGCCGGTCACCAACGTCAATCGCACCGTCGGCGCCATGCTGTCGGGCGAGGTGGCGCGGCGCTACGGCCATGTCGGACTGCCGGAGGATACGATCTCCGTGCGCCTCACCGGGACCGCCGGCCAGAGCTTCGGCGCCTTCCTGGCGCGCGGCGTGTCGCTCGAACTGTCGGGTGACGGCAACGACTATGTCGGCAAGGGCCTGTCGGGCGGCAGGGTCGTCGTACGCCAGCCCAAGGGCTGCGCGCGCGATCCGCTGAAGAACATCATCGTCGGCAACACCGTGCTCTACGGCGCCATCGGCGGTGAGGCCTACTTCGAGGGCGTGGCGGGCGAACGCTTCGCCGTCCGCAACTCGGGCGCGGTCTGTGTCGTCGAGGGCACCGGCGATCATGGCTGCGAGTACATGACCGGCGGCGTGGTGGTCGTGCTGGGGGATACCGGGCGCAACTTCGCGGCCGGCATGTCCGGCGGCGTCGCCTACGTCTACGATCCCCGGGCCCGCTTCAAGGAGCTGTGCAATCCCGCGATGGTCGATCTGGAGAAGATCGATGCCGCGTCGGCCGACGGCGACGAGGCCGGGCGTCCGCGCCAGCGCGCGAGCGACGTCGAGGACAACGGGATGGGCGACGTGCTGCGCTTCGATGCCGAACGCCTGCGCATCCTGGTCGAGCGCCATCATCTCCATACCGGCAGCGCCCGTGCCCGGGCGCTGCTGGAGGATTGGGACAATGCGCTGCAGAGCTTCGTGAAGGTGATGCCGCGTGACTACAAGCAGGCCCTCCTGCGCGCGCGCGAGCGGGCGGCGGCGAAGGCCGTCGCGGCGGAGTGACGGCTTCTGGCCGTCATCCCGAGCACTCGCGATATTCTGCAAAGGTTTGAGCTGGAGTTACTGACATGGGCCTAGCCACGGGCTTCCTCGAGATCGAGCGCAAGGACCGGTCCTACGAACCGGTCGAGCAGCGTCTGAAGAACTACAAGGAATTCGTGCTGCCGATGGCCCCCGCCGAGGTCTCGCGGCAGGGCGCGCGCTGCATGGATTGCGGCATCCCGTATTGTCACAACGGATGCCCGGTCAATAACATCATCCCGCAGTTCAACGAGCTGGTGCGTCGCGACCGCTGGAAGGATGCCCTCGAGGTCCTGCACTCGACCAACAATTTCCCGGAGTTCACCGGCCGCATCTGCCCCGCGCCCTGCGAGGCCTCGTGCACGTTGAACATCGACGACAACCCGGTGACCATCAAGTCGATCGAGTGCGCGATCGTCGACCGCGGCTGGCAGGAGGGCTGGATTCAGCCGCTCGTGCCGCTCCACAAGACCGGCAAGCGCGTCGCCGTCGTGGGCTCGGGACCGGCGGGACTGTCTTGCGCCCAGCAGCTCGCGCGCGCCGGTCATTCGGTGACCCTGTTCGAGAAGGCCGACCGGGTCGGCGGGCTGCTGCGCTACGGCATTCCCGACTTCAAGATGGAGAAGCACCATATCGACCGGCGCATGCGCCAGATGGAGGCCGAGGGCGTCGAGTTCCGGACCGGGGTCGAGGTCGGCGCGACCCTGTCGATCAAGTCGCTGCTCGAAGGCTATGACGCGGTCGCCCTGACCGGCGGCGCCGAGCTGCCGCGCGATCTCGAGGTGCCGGGGCGTGAGTTGAGCGGCATCCATTTCGCGATGGATTTCCTCACGCAGCAGAACAAGCGCAACGCCGGCGACGACGAGGCGCGGGCGGCCCCGCGCGGCACGCTCACCGCCAAGGGCAAGCATGTCATCGTGATCGGCGGCGGCGATACCGGCTCCGATTGCGTGGGAACCTCGAACCGCCATGGCGCCGCCTCGGTGACGCAGCTCGAGGTGATGCCGCAGCCGCCGGTGCGTGAGAACAAGGCGCTGACCTGGCCGGACTGGCCGCTCAAGCTGCGCAGCTCGTCGAGCCACGAGGAGGGCGCGGCGCGCGATTTCGCCGTGCTGACCAAGCGGGCGGTGGGCAGCAACGGCAAGATCGAAGCGCTGGAATGCGTGCGCGTCGAATGGGCGAAGGGCGCCGACGGTCGCATGGGCATGCAGGAGGTCGCGGGCAGCAGCTTCGAACTCCGCGCCGATCTGGTGTTGCTGGCCATGGGCTTCCTCGGACCGCGCCGGCCGGGCCTGGTCGAGCAGGCGGGAGTGGCGCTCGATCCGCGCGGCAACGTCGCGGCCAACGTGAAGGACTATCAGACTTCAGTGCCGAGGCTGTTCGCCGCCGGCGACATGCGTCGCGGCCAGTCGCTGGTCGTCTGGGCGATCCGCGAGGGTCGCCAGTGCGCCCGCTCGATCGACGAAAGCCTGATGGGGACTTCGACGCTGCCGCGTTGACCTGCGGAACGGGTTTGGTTCGCTCGCCGGCGAAATTGCACTAAGGTCCGCCTGATGAACCTGCTGCTGATTCAGGGCGCGAACATGGAGTATCTGGGCCGTCGGCAGCCCGAACTCTATGGGACGACCACCGCCAAGGAACTCGACGCCGCGATCAGGCGCCGGGCCAAGGATCTCGGCGTCTCGGTCGAGATCGTCTACACCAACGCCGAGGGCGAGGCGGTGTCGGCCATCTACAAGGCCGATCGCGCCAAGTTCGACGGGTTGCTGTTCAATCCGGCCGGCTTCCTCCATGCCGGCCATGCGCTGCGCGACTGCCTGCGCTCGATTTCGATGCCGGCGATCGAGATCCACATGACCAACATCGAGAAGCGCGGCTTCGGGTCGATCACCTCGGAGGCGGCGGTCGGCATGATCGCCGGCTTCGGGGTCGATTCCTACCTGCTGGCGCTCGAGGCCATGGTGGCGCGGCTGCGGCCCGCCGCGGCCTGACGGCCAGTCTCTACCAGACGCCCGTGTGCAAGGTGCTCGGCGCATAGCTCCCGAACGTCGCGCGATAGGGGAAGGCCGCGGGCCTGCGCCACGCGCGCTGGACGTCGACGCGCCATAGCCGCTCGGCCCCGTCCGGAGCCGCCTCGCCGGGTTGCCAGTCGATGGTGACGCTCCCCTGGAGCTGCAGCAGCTCGCCCGTGTCGAAGTTGACGAACAGCAGGCCGGCCCGCGGATCGCCGAGCAGGTTACCCAGCGTGTTGAAGAAGCGGTTGCCGCGGAAGTCGGGGATGACGAGCCTGTCGCCCCGCGTGCCGACGAAGCCCGGGCGGCCGCCGCGATGGGACATGTCGAATCCGCCCGCGTCGCCCAGCTCGGCGCGCGACCGGCTGGCGACGAAGAATGTGTCGGCCGATTCGATGAGATCGCGCGCCGCGTCGTCCAGCCCCGACAGCGTCTCGACGGGGCCTGCCTCTTTCGCGGCGAGAGCAACGCCGCGCGTCTGGATGTACTGCGGGCAATTGCCGAAGCTCTGGGCGATACGCACCGTGAGCCCGCGGTCGCGCGCGACGATCCAGCCGTTGGCGCGGTTGCGCCGCCGCGTGGCCAGATCGATGCCGAGCAGCCCGATCCCCGCACCGGCTGCGAAGCCGGATCCCGCGGGATCGCCGTCGCGCGGCAGGGCATCGATCGCCAGGGTCGCGGGATCGGGGGACACGACGAATCCGGGCGCCCCGGTCAGCACCGACGCCATCGGCCAGCCCGCGGCGTCGGGCGTCGCCGTGAACAGGTAGGGCAGCAGCGAGAAGAAGGCGCGGTGCTGCTCCGGCAGGAAGGGGCGGATCGGCGCCAGGCCGGTGCGCTGCCCGGCCAGCCTTTGCGCTGCCTGCTCATCGGCATGGAAGGGCAGGAAGTCCATCGGATCGGAGGCCATCACAAGCCCTCCTGCTTCTCGGGCAAGCCGATCTTCGGATCGTACCAGGGCGCCGCATCGGATCGCCAGATATGGACCTGCGGAACGTTCCGAACCTCCGTGTCGAGACACCCCAATCGCAACAGAACGAGCGGCTGCGTCGCGCGCTCGGCCAACACGTGCGAACCGCACTTGCTGCAGAAGCGACGGAATTTGCCGGGAGACGATTCGATGGCGCCGAGCACTTCCTCGCCGCGCAGCCAACGGAACTGGTCCCGTGATACCGCCGCGACCGAGGAGAAAGCCGTACCGTGCGTCTTGCGGCAGGTGCGGCAATGGCAGTGCACGATTCGCTCCACGGGAGCATCGGCTTCGTAGGCGACGGCGCCACAGAGACAACTTCCGTTCAACATCCGCGGGTCCTCCTTGGTTGATCCCAACATAGGACTTGCCGATTGCCGCGATAACGGCACGAATGATAAAATCATAATTCCAAAAAACGGAAGAATGTATGGACAGGCTGGACGAGTTCTCGATCTTCGTACGCATCGTGGAGGAGGGGAGCCTGGTGCGCGCGGCGCAGCGGCTGCGCCGGTCGGCACCGGCGGTGACGCGGGCCCTGGCGGCGCTCGAGGATCGGATCGGCATTCGCCTGATCGATCGCACGACGCGGCGGCTCGCGCCGACCGAGGCCGGCCGCGCGCTCTACGAGCGGGCACGAAGCGTTATCGAGGCGTACGAAGCCGCCACGACGAACGCCCTCGACGCGCCGGTACGCGGGCTGTTGCGCATCGCTGCGCCGGTGCAGTTCGGGCGGCGCCACGTCGCCCCGCTGGCGGCCCGCTTCCTCGACAGCCACGATGGCGTCGAGATCGAACTGCTGCTGAACGATCGCAACGTCGATCTCATCGAGGAAGGAATCGACGTGGCGGTGCGCATCGGTACCCTGGCCGATTCGAGCCTGGTTGCCCGGCCGGTGGGCCAGGTGCGACGCCAATGGGTCGCAAGTCCCGGCTATCTCGCCCGGCACGGCACGCCGAAGGCGCCGGCCGACCTTGCAACGCGCGAGGCGCTGCTGGGCACCTCCCGCGGGGCGCTGGAATGGACCTTTGGTGGCCGCCGCCGCGGTGCCCCAGCGCATCTCGCCGGCCGGTTGCGCGTCGACGATATCGAGACCCGCCTGCGCCTGGCCCGCGAGGGCCGTGGCATCGCCCAGTTCCTCTCCTATCAGGTTGCCGAGGATCTCGCCGCCGGACGTCTGGTGCGCCTGCTACGGGCCTTCGAACCTCCGCCCCTGCCGGTGCAACTGGTCACCAAGGGCCGCGCCCATCGCGCACCGAAGATCGATTCCTTCCTCGACTTCGCGGCCCAGAAATTATCGGCCTTGCCCATACTTCGGCTCGATTGACACTCGCTGTGCAATTCTCATAGCCCTTGGGCACAAGGAACTGGAGGAGCGCCCGATGTCATACGTCGATGGATTCGTCCTCGTCGTGCCCAAGAAGAAGATGGCCGCTTACGCCAAGATCGCCCGTTTCGCCGGCAAGGTCTGGCGAGAACATGGAGCCCTCGACTATCGCGAGTGCGTCGGTGACGACCTCAAGGTGAAGTTCGGCATGCCATTCACCAAGCTCGTCAAGACGAAGCCCGGCGAGACCATCGTCTTCTCTTACATCCTCTACAAATCGAGGGCGCATCGCGACAAGGTCAATGCGAAGGTGATGGCCGACCCGCGCATGCAGAAGCAGCCTCCCGACATGCCGTTCGATCCCAGGCGTATGGCCTGTGGCGGCTTCAAGACCATCGTCGCGGCATAACCGCTGCAGGGAGCGCAGCCTCTGCAAAGTTTGCGAATCATTCGCATCTTAATTAGTGTAGCCGGAATGGCCGAGGTTTGTCGTTACGTCCTCCTGCAGAGCTTCGCCGAGCACCGTCAGGCGCTGATGCGCTTCCTGACGCGTCGTCTCGGCAATCCGGCGCTGGCGGCGGATCTCGCGCACCAGACTTGGTTGCGCGTCGCCCGCAGAGCCGGTGGGCCTCCAGGCGGCGATCCGAGAAGTCACTTGTTCCGCATCGCCTCCGACCTGGCGATCGATCACCAGCGTGAGGGTGACCGGCCCATGGAAGGGGAGGCTCCTGACGGCGCGGCGGTCGGCGCCCTTGGGCCGAGCGTGCCGGCGAACGTCGTGTATCATCGCAGTGAGTTCGCGCGGCTGGCCCGCGTCATCGAGGCCTTTCCGCCGCGTCGTCGCGAGGTGTTCCTGCTTTGCCGCTTCGAAGGTATGTCGCCCACCGATGTCGCCCGGCGGCTCGGTGTCAGCCGTAACGCGGTCGTAAGCCACATGGTGAATGCTCTGACCGCGATCGAGCGCGAGATGGACGTCTCGCCATAAGAGCGGCGCCGATCGCCTCGTCGCCCTGGAGCATCATGCGGCAAAGAGTTCAGGATCCCCTCGTTGAGGAAGCGCTGCACTGGCTCGTCGTCCTGAAGGACAGGAATGCGAGCGCGGCAGATCGCGAGGCTTTCGATCACTGGCTTCAGTTCGATGCCAGCCACGCGGCGGCCTGGGGGCGCGCGCAGCAGGTGTGGATGCGGCTCGACAGGATCGGTCCGGCCTTCCGGGAGCGACCCCAGGTGCCGCGCACGCCGGGCCCGCCCCGCCTGGTCACGGCGCCGGCGACGGGCGCGCCGTCCATACCCGCGCCGGTGCGCGCCGGACGCCGACGTTTCCTCTACGGCGTGGGAGCGATGGCTGCCCTTGCGCTGCCGGCGGCCCTCGTTGCGATGCGAAGCCGTGTGTTCGCCACCCACGCCACACGCGCCGGCGAGCGCCGCACCATCGTCGTGGAAGACGGATCGGGAATCGAGCTGGCTGGCGCGTCGTCCCTCTCGGTCGATTTCACGGGCGACGTGCGTCGGATCGTGCTGCATGACGGCGAAGCCGCGTTCGACATCGTTCAGGATCCCTCGCGCCCCTTCGAGGTGCACGCGGCCTCGGGGTATACGCGCGCCCTGGGGACGGCATTCGACGTCAAGATAAGCGGCGGCCTCGTGGCGGTCGCGGCGACGGAGCAATCCGTTCTGGTGTCCGCCAATGGCGCCGAGCCTGTGACCGTGAACGAAGGCCAGCTGGTGCGCTATGGTCCCAACAGGACCGGCACCGTGCGGGACGCCGATCTCGCCCATGTGGAGGCATGGCGGCGCGACCGGCTGGTCTTCCAGGACACGCCACTCGGAGAGGTGATCGACGACCTCGAGCGTTACCGCGGTGGTCGCATCGTTCTGGCCGATTCGCGTTTGCGCGCGCTTTCGGTGACGGGCTCCTACGCGGCGAGCGAGGCCGATGCCGTCCTCGACTCCCTCGCAAGCTCTCTGCCGGTCCGTGTGATGCGCCTGAGCGGCTTGCTGGTCGTGGTTTCGTCGCGGACCCCGCGGCAGAGGAATTTGCCCGCGGAGCGTTGAAACTTGCCGGCCAGTCCACGGGGATGCGGACGGTATTGCCCACGTAGCCCCTCCATGCAGATGAAGTGCGGTGCGCTCCTTGTGGGTGCAACAATCCTGGTATTGCCCCTGGTGGCAGGAGCGCCCCGCGCAGCGATCGCGCAAAGGATCGGGATCACGTCGGCCGTAACGGGTGATCCGACCGGGAGGCCGCCCGACGAGATCGAGCGGATCCTCCATGTCGGGATCGACGTGACGGCAGGCGAGGTCGTGACGACCGGCGCGACGGATCGCGCTCATCTCCTGTTTCTCGACGGAACGGCCCTGACGATCAGCAATCAGGCTCAGGTCACCCTCGACCGGTTCGTCTACGACTCGGACCAGAAGCTGGGCGATCTCGCGATCACCGCGACGAAAGGCGTGTTCCGCCTGGTCGGCGGCCGGATCAGCAAGAAGACGCCGCTCGTCGTCGTGACGCCATCGGCCACGCTGACCATACGCGGCGGCATCGCGATGTTCAGCGTCGAGCCGACCAAGACCACCGCCACCTTCATGTTCGGTTACGAAATGACGATGACCGGCCAGGGCCGCACCCAGAGCGTAACGGCGCCCGGCTTCCAGGTCAGCACCTTGCTCGGCCAGGCGCCGGGACCGGCAATGCGTCCCGCGCCGGGAAGCCTCGCCGTCAACATGAGCAGGCTCGAAGCGGTCGGGGGCGGGCCCGGCGGTGGCGCGGACAAGGCGGCGACGGCGACCGGCTTCGCCGACTCCAATTCCGGAAAGGGACCGAATGCCGCCGGCCCGGTACAGGGTGGACCGGCACCGCGCGGTCCGGGCCTCGCCAACGGTCCCGGGGGACCGCCGAGAATGGGAGGGCCGGGGTTCGGCGGCGGCGGCTTCGATCCCGGCCTCGCCCCGGCGCAGCTCAATCCCCTGACCGGAGGAACTGCGCCGCGCACCGTGCCCTAGTCCGGTTTCACCGCGACCATGCGAATCCCGCCCAGGTCGCGCCTCAGGATCAGGTCAACGAAGCGGATGTAGGATTCGTGAAAGGCATCGTGACCCATCGGGGTCCCGGCCCGGCGCGCGTCCTCGCGCAGCCGCTGGTACATTGCGAGCCGCTGCTCGAGGATCGGCCCCCATTCGTCCGTGAGATCGGTGGCCGACCGAACGCGAAAGCCAGCTTCGCTCGCAATCTCGCCATATGACGAGAGCGTTTCCAACGGCTGAATGGCCATGCCGTCCCACATGAGCTTCGCGTCCGGCGCCGAGAGTGGCGTGTTGGCGATCCAGTCGGTCATTGCCAGCCGCCCGCCCGGCCGCAGCACCCGGAAGGCTTCCGCCAGGGTCCTTCGCCGGTCCGGCACGTGGCAGAGGGCCTCCTGGCTCACGACGACCTCCACGGCGCCGTCGGGCAGGGGCGCCTCCATCACGTTGCCCTGCCGGACCCGGGCGCTCCCCTGCAGGCCGACCAGCGCAATCAGCTCCTGAGCGGCGGCGACCCGTGACGGCGTCAGTTCGATGCCCGTGACGTCGGCGCCGTAGCGATGGGCGAGGTAGCGCACCGTGCCGCCGAGCCCGGCGCAGAAGTCCGCGACCACCGTGCCGGGAGCGATCGACGCCGCCTGCGCCAGCGCATCCGTTGCGGCGAGGCCGCCATAGTGATCCTGGTCGTGCGGCCAGAGTTCTTCCGGTTTCACGCCATCCAGATGGCCACGCGCGGCCCGCAGCTTGGCCTTGATGATCTCGCCCGACATCGGATGGCGGTCGTAGAAATAGATCGCCTGGGCGGTGGCGTCGGTCATGGGCTCCCCCTGTCGGGATGCCCCGACGATCATTGTTGTTGGAGGGACATCATCCGGATCGCGCCAAACCCGTCAAACCCTCTCAGTCGGGCGTGACCCCGAAACGGCGCTGCCAGAAATCGCGCGACCTGCGCTCGCCCACGTCGCAGCCCAGCTCATATTCGGGCCGCACGAAGCGCGTATAGTCGTCGTCGGCCTTGACCGTCCGGCGGGCGCCGCTGCTGCCCGATTGCGCGAGCTGGACGCCGTCGCGCGCCGCGCCGAGTTCGCCGATGTCGAAGTCGTTCAGCGGGCCGATGTCGGCCACCTCCTGCAGCAGCTTCTTGCGGATGGCGCGGGGGAAATCCTCGAAGCTGCGCGCCACTTCGACGAAGGACCGCGGTCCGCCGGTGACGCAGTGCAGGTAGTACTTGTCGAGGTCGTCCTCGGCCGGGAAGCCGAACGGGTTGGGGCGGCCGTTCATGATCGGCAGGCCGTTGATGATGATGCGCTCCTTCAGCGCGTCGTGGCGGATCTCGGTGACCAGGCCGCCATCGTTGTTCGATCCATCGCCCGATATGTCGAGCACCTTGCGCTCGGCGTCGTAGGGGCTGCGACCGTACATGGGAATGGCATAGCGGATGGCGCCACTGATCGAGGTGCGGCGCGAGATCGAGATCGGGGCATCGGACAGGCGGCGGCTGAAGTCCGCGATGGCGGCTTCCGAATCGAGCAGGGTCCAGTCGATCAGCAGCTTCTGGATCCACGAGTCGGACCATTCGAAATAGGCGACGGCGATGCGGCCATGGTTGCCGCCCAGGATCGCCCTCATGATGACCGGGTCGTTGAAGGCCTCGACATAGCCCTGGCGCTGCAGCCTGGCCTCGTCGGGATCGATGCTGCCGGAGATGTCGATCGCCAGCACCAGCGCGAGGTCGACTTCCTTGCGCTCCTGTGCCGCCGCCGGCAGCGCCAGGAAGAGAAGGGCGATCAGACCAACCAGTCGGGCCACGGCGACCTCCGCGTTCGTTACGCTTCAGACGCAAGAACCATACCGCCCATCGAGCGCTCGTGTCTGCACGCCACTGGACGGGCGGTGGCGGTGGTCGCTAGCCTCTGCGGAACGAGAAAGCGGAGGAAAGTCATGGATCTGGCGCTCAGCAGGGAAGACGAGGACTTCCGCATCGAGGTTCGGCGGTTCCTCGACGAGAACCTCACCGAAGATCTGCGCGAGGCCGGGCGCAAGACGGCCGGTGTGTTCTCGGACTATGCGGCAGGGATGCGGTGGCACAAGATCCTGGCCCGCCGCGGCTGGTCGGCGCCCAGCTGGCCGAAGGAATATGGCGGCACCGGCTGGAGCGCGACCCAGCGCTACATCTTCAGCCGCGAATGCATCGCCGCCGACGCGCCCCGCGTCTTCTCCATGGGCCTGCGCATGGTCGGACCGGTGATCATGAAGTTCGGCACGCCGGAGCAGAAGGAAAAGTACCTGCCGCGCATCGTGTCGGGCGACATCACCTTCTGCCAGGGCTATTCCGAGCCGGGATCGGGTTCCGACCTCGCCAGCCTCAGGACCCGCGCCGAGCGCGATGGCTGCGACTACGTGATCAACGGCACCAAGATCTGGACGACCGGCGCCCATGTTGCCGATCACATGTTCTGCCTGGTGCGGACCTCCACCGAGGGCAAGCCGCAGGACGGCATCTCCTTCGTGCTGATCGATTCGATGACGACGCCTGGCCTCACCGTCGCTCCGATCGTCACGCTGGCCGGCGACCACGAGGTCAACCAGGTGTTCTTCGACAATGTCCGCACCCCCGTCGCCAACCGCATCGGCCCCGAGAATGCCGGCTGGACGGTCGCCAAGTACCTGCTCGAGTTCGAGCGCGGCGGCGACGCCTACACGCCCAATCTCTACGCCCGTCTCGACGACGTGAAGCGCATCGCGCGCGAGGAGGCGGCCGACGGGTCGGGCCGGCTGATCGCCGAGCGCGGCTTCGTCGAGCGGTTGGCGGAGGCGGAGATGGACATCCAGGCGCTGGAGATGATCGAGATGCAGGTCCTGTCCGACCTCAGCCGCGGCCGCAATCCCGGGGCCGTCTCTTCGTCGATGAAGATCAGGGGCAGCGAGACCTTGCAGAAGCTCGACCATCTCGGCGTCGAGGCGCTGGCCTGGTATGCCGCGCCGTTCGAGCCGCAAGCCCGCGAGCTCGGCCACAACGAGCCGACCGTGACGCCGGAGTGGGGCATCAGCGCCATGCCGCTCTACCTCAACAACCGGGCCTCGACGATCTATGCCGGCTCCAACGAGATCCAGCGCAACATCATCGCCAAGGCGGTGCTGGGTCTGTGAGTGCCTGTCACAAAGCTCTTGTAAGCTCGCAATACACGTCACATCTGTAGGGCTATGACAGATCCTTATTCCGTTCTGGGCGTGCCGAGGACTGCTTCCGAGGACGATATCCGGAAGGCGTTCCGCAAGCTCGCCAAGAAGCACCATCCCGACCTCAATCCCGGCGACAAGGCGGCCGAAGCCAAGTTCAAGGAGATCGGCCAGGCCAACGACATTCTCTCCGATGCGGAGAAGCGCCGGCGCTTCGACGCGGGCGAGATCGACGGCACCGGCCAGGAAATGCCGCCGCGCGGCTTCTACCGCGACCAGGCGGGGGGCCGCGGCGGCAAGTACGAACATGCCGGCGGCCACGAATCTTTCGTCGACATGGGCGGTATCTTCTCCGAGATGTTCGGCCAGCGCCGGGGCGGCGGCCCCGGCCCCGGCTTCGGTGGTGACGGCTTCGACATGGGCGGCATGCCCGTCACCTACAGCCTGCGCGTGCCCTTCCTGGTGGCGGCGCGCGGCGGCAAGCAGCGGGTCACGCTTCCCGACGGCAAGACGCTCGACATCGACGTGCCCGAGGGCACGACCGACGGCCAGACCCTGCGCCTCAAGGGCCAGGGCATGCCGGGCAGCCAGGGCCGTCCGGCCGGTGACGCCTATGTCGAGATCCACGTCGACCCGCACGCCTTCTTCCAGCCGCGCGACAACGACATCCATGTCGATCTGCCGGTCACGGTCACCGAAGCGGCGCTGGGCGGCAAGGTGAAGGTGCCGACGGTGGGCGGCGCGGTGATGCTGAACGTGCCGGCCGGATCCAATACCGGCACGTCGCTGCGGCTCAAGGGGCGCGGCCTGCTCGACCGCAAGTCGGGCCAGCGCGGCGACCAGTATGTGAAGCTGAAGGTTGTCCTGCCCGAGGCGCCGGACGACAAGCTCAAGCAATTCCTCGAGGGCTGGGAAGCCGGTCGCGCCTACGATCCACGCAAGGAGATGGAGCAGTTCACATGACGACATTGGACGAACTGCTGCGCCAGCACGGTCAGCTGACGGAAGTCCATGTCGAGCGCTGGGTGTCGCGTGGCCTGCTGCGGCCGGACGGCAGCGGCGACAACTGGCGCTTCGAGCAGATCGACGTGGCGCGTGCGCGCCTGCTGGGCGAACTGGTCGACGAGCTGGGCTTCGAAGAGGAATCGGTCGAGACGGTGGTCGACCTGGTCGACCAGGTGCACACGCTGCGCCGCCAGCTCGACCTGCTGGGCCATGCGATCGCCGAACAGCCTGCGGCAACGCGCGAGGCGATCGCGGTGGCGCTCGACCGCCTGTCGCGGCGCTAGGGTCTTTCCGACGAAGACAGAATCATATCAGTCTTCCCAAACTCACCTCATCCTGAGAGGCTGGCCGGAAATGAATGCAGCCCAAACAAGAGGCTATGAATAGCCCCAATAGCCTCACCCTGAGGAGCATCGCGCAGCGATGCGTCTCGAAGGGTGGGAACGCGCACCTTACCTGTTGCCCATCCTTCGAGACGCCGCGCAAGGCGCGGCTCCTCAGGATGAGGTATGTTCTTGAATCAATTCAAGTCATTTCCGGCCAGACTCTCAGTATGAGGTGGTGTGGGTGAACTCGAAGGGGACGGCGCTAGCTCAGCGCGCGGACCGGCCGAGGGCGCGCACGGTCTCGAAATGGCGGGCCATCGCGGCGGGCTTGGCCGTGGCGACGCCACCGACGATCGTGTCGCGCACCGGCGCGTAGCCCACGAAGCCCAGGATGTTGCGCTTCAGGTTCTTCACCGCATGCGCGCGGAAGTACCACCGGTAAACCAACGCCGGCATGCCCATGGTGACGACGATCCGGGCGCTGCGCCCGGCGAGATGTTTCTCCGGGAAGCCGTTGGGACGATAGGCGAAAGCGAAGCCTGGACGCAGCGCCTGTTCGAAGAAGCCCTTGAGCAGGGCCGGCATGTCGCCCAGCCACAGCGGGAAGACGACCACGAGGTGTTCGGCGCGGCGGATCGCCTCCTGCGCCGCCGCGATGTCGGGCGGCGCCGTGCCGGTCTCGAATTCGCTCTGAGAGCGCATCAGGTCGAACTGTAGCGCCCCGATATCGAGCCGTTCGACTGTGTGCCCTCCCGAGGCCGCCCCCTCGGCATAGGCGTCGGCCAAGGCACCACACAGGCCTTTGCGAGCCGTGTCGGGATGGCCGTTCAGGATCAGGATTCGCTTCCCCATGCACGCGACGCTCGCATGGGGACGACGTTGCTTCCTTGATGTGGATCAGGCGCGATCGCTCATTCCGGCACGACGCCCGCACGCTTCACGGCGTCGCCCCAGGCGGCGCAGCCGGTCTTCATGATCTCGGTCATCTCCGCTGGCGTCGTGCCGGTGGCGATCAGCCCCATGTCGAGGAGCTTCTCCTTGCCCTCGGGAGTCTGCACCAGCTTGCGAATCTCCGCGCTCACCCGTTCGACGATCTCCTTGGGCGTGCCGGCCGGCGCCATGACGCCGTTCCAACCCGTCAGGTTGATCTTGTAGCCGGCCTCCTCGAAGGTCGGCACGTCGGGCAGGCGCGGCCAGCGCTGGGCGGAGGTGACGGCCAGGGGCGTCAGCTTGCCGCCCGCGATCGCGCCGCCGCTGGCGGCGAGGTCCTGGATCGTCATCGGGATGTGGCCGGCCACCGTGTCCTGCACCGCCGGCCCGGCGCCCTTGTAGGGCACGTGCGTCATGTCGAGCTTCTCGGCCTGGTTCAGCATCTCGCCCCAGATGTGCGAGGAGGAGCCGTTGCCGAACGAGGCGAAGTTGACCTTGCCCTTGCGCTCATTGGCCCAGGCGACAAAGTCCTTCACCGATTTCACGCCCAGCGAGGGCGGCACGACCATGGCGAGCGGCGCCAGCCCGTGCTGGGTCACCGGCATGAAGTCCTTGAAGCCGTCATAGGGGATCTTCTTGTAGACGTACGGGTTGATGCACATCATCGACGAGTTGACGTAGACGAACGTGTAGCCGTCGCCCGGCAGGTTCTTGACGATCTCCATGCCGACCATGCCGTTGGCGCCCGGCTTGTTGTCGACGATCACCTGCTGGCCCAGAACGCCGGACAGCTTCTCGGCGAAGTAGCGGGATACGACATCGGTCTGGCCGCCCGGCGGATAGGGCGCGACCAGCCGGATGGGTTTGTTGGGCCAGGCGGCCTGGGCAAAGGCCTGCGAGGCAAACAGGATCAGCGCGCCCGCGAGCGCGCCGACGGATTTCTTGGACATGCGTTTCTTCTCCCTTGGGCGTGGAGCCTAGCGGGAGCGAAACGTCCTGCCAATCGTCAGGCCGCGACGAGTTTCACCGGAATCTTCAGGTAGCTCTGGCCGTTGTCATCGGGAGGCGGCAGGCGGCCGGCCCGGATGTTCACCTGCACCGAGGGCAGGAGCAGCACGGGAGCCGCCAGCGTGGCGTCGCGCTTGGTGCGCATCGCGACGAAATCGACCTCGGCCACGCCGTCATGCACATGGACGTTGCGAGCGCGTTCGTCTGCGACCGTGGTTTCCCAGGCATACTGGTCGCGGCCGGGCGCCTTGTAGTCGTGGCACATGAACAGACGCGTCTGCGGCGGCAGAGAGAGCAACCGCCGGATCGAGCGGTAGAGTGTGGGTGCGTCGCCGCCGGGAAAGTCGGCGCGGGCCGTGCCGTAATCGGGCATGAAGATCGTGTCGCCCACGAACACGGCATCGCCGATCCGGTAGGCGACGTCCGCCGGCGTGTGGCCGGGCAGGTGCAACACCTCGATGCGCAGGTTGCCCAGCGTGAGGACCTCGCCGTCCTTGACCAGCCGGTCGAACTCGCGCCCGTCCTCGCTCACGTCGGCCGCGTTGAAGACCTTCTTGAAGATCCTCTGCACGTCGCGGATGTGCTCGCCGATGACGACCTTGGCGCCGGTGCGAGCCTTCAACAGCGGCGCCGCCGTCAGATGATCGGCATGGGCATGCGTCTCGAGGATCCAGTCGACCGAGGCCTGCCGTTCCGCCGCCTTGGCGAGGACGCGTTCCGCCGATTTGGTCGAGGCCTTCCCGGACTTGTGGTCGTAGTCGAGCACCGGGTCGACGATCGCGGCGCGGTGAGTTTCGGGGTCGGTCACCAGGTAGGTCACCGTGTAGGTCGCCTCGTCGAAGAAGGCGTCGATGAGGGGCTGGGTCATGAATTCCTCCGTTTCCTGATTGACATATATATTAGCAATCGCTAAATTAGCAATACCTAAAATGAAGACCACGCAGACCATCGATCCCAAGGCGCTTCAGGCGAAAGCCGGCGAAGTGGCCGGCATCCTCTCGGCGCTCGCGAACGACCGCCGCCTGCTCATCCTCTGCAAGCTCGTGGAGGTGGGGGAGGCGACCGTCGGCACGCTCGCGGCCGAAGTCGGCCTGTCGCAATCGGCGCTGTCCCAGCATCTCGCGCGCATGCGGGAGGAGGGGATCGTCGCCTTCCGGCGCGAGGCGCAGACCGTCTGGTACCGGATCGGCGACGCGCGGATCGAGACACTGCTGTCGACGCTTCATCGACTCTATTGCGCGGACTGAACGGCCGCGCGGAAAGGATCCATCATGTCTCTGCCAGTCATCGATGCCGCCAAGGCGCGGCAGCTCATCGCCGAAGGCGCCGTCCTGGTCGACGTGCGCGAGGCCGACGAACGGGCGCGCGAGCACATCCCGGGCACACAGCATGCGCCGCTCTCCACACTGCGGAGCGTGGAAGCGCCCGGCGCGAAGGCGGTCATCTTCCATTGCCGCTCCGGCGCCCGCACCGGTGCCAACGCCGCGCGCCTCGGTGAGGCGGCGGGATGCGAGGCCTACCTGCTCGAGGGCGGGCTCGAGGCGTGGAAGCGTGCCGGCCTGCCGGTCTCGGCAGACAGGAGCCAGCCGATCGAGATCATGCGCCAGGTCCAGATCGTGGCCGGCAGCCTGGTCGTGCTGGGTGTCGTCCTCGGCCTCTGGATCGCCCCGCCGTTCCTCGCCGTCTCGGCGTTCGTGGGCGCCGGGCTGGTGTTCGCTGGCAGCACGGGCTGGTGCGGCATGGCCAAGCTGCTGGCCCTGATGCCGTGGAACCGGACGGTACGGAAGGCGCTGGCGTGATGTTTGCCCCGGTCGCGGCGCTCGCCTCGGGCGGTGTGGTCGGCCTTGTCCTCGGACTCATCGGGGGCGGCGGCTCGATCCTCGCCGTCCCGCTGCTCCTCTACGCGGTCGGCATGCCGTCGGCCCATGTCGCGATCGGCACCGCCGCTTTCGCCGTGGCCGTCAATGCCGCGGCGGGGCTGGCGATGCATGCGCGCAAGGCGCCGATCCGCTGGCCCTGCGCCATCGTGTTCAGCCTCGCGGGCGTCGGCGGCGCCTTCGCCGGAGCCGCGCTCGGCAAGGCGATGGACGGGCAGAAGCTCGTCGCGCTTTTCGGTGTCCTGATGATCGTCGTCGGCCTGCTGATGCTGCGTCCCAAGGACAAGGGCGGCAGCCAGTCGGCCTGGCTGACGCGAGAGAACGCGCGACAGCTCCTGCCGCGTCTCATCGTGCTGGGCGCGGGCGTCGGTCTCCTGTCGGGCTTCTTCGGCATCGGCGGCGGCTTCCTGATCGTGCCGGGCCTGATCCTCGCCGCCGACATGAAGCTCGAGGAGGCGACCAGCGCGTCGCTCGTCGCGGTGACCGCCTTCGGCATCACGGCAGCCGGCAGCTATGCCTGGTCCGGCTTGGTCGACTGGCACGTGGCGGCGTTGCTGATCGCGGGCGGCGTGGCCGGTGCGTTGGCCGGCACCAAGGCCAATGCCGTACTGGCGCAGCGCAAGGGCGCGCTCACGAAGCTCTTCGCCCTGTTCGTGATCGCGGCGGGCCTCTATGTCGGCGGTCGCGGCCTCTTCGACCTGTTGCAGGCTTGATCAGCCTCTCTGCAGGGCCGCCCAGACCTTGGCGGCGGTCAGCGGCATGTCGATGTGGCGAACGCCGAGCGGCCGCAGCGCGTCGAGCACCGCGTTGGCCAGCGCCACCGGTGCGCCGTTGGTCGGAAGCTCACCGACGCCCTTGAAGCCCAGCATGTTGTTGGGCGAGAGAGTCACGATCGTCTCGATCGCGAACGACGGCACGTCGTCGGCCCGCGGCAGGGCATAATCCATCAGGGTGCCGGTCAGCAGCTGGCCGCTCGCCTCGTCGTAAAGAGCCTCTTCCATCAGCGCATTGCCGAGGCCGTGCACGATGCCGCCATGCATCTGGCCCGCGAGCAGGCGCGGATTCACGATCGGGCCGCAGTCGGCTACGGCCAGCAACCGGTCGATGCGCGTGGCGCCGGTCTCGGGGTCGACCTCGACCTCGCAGACCATGACCCCGGTCGGGAAGGCTTCCATCCTGTCGGCGAACACCGCGTCGCCGTCGAAAGGCTTCCAGGCCGCCAGCTCGAACAGGCCGACCCGCCGGTCGGTGCCGACGACCTCGAAGGCGCCGTCGCGATAGGCGATGTCCGCTGGCGAGGTCTCGAGCCGTTCGGCGGCGAGATCGCGGCCGCGCTCGATCAACACGTCGGCCGCGCGCTTGAGCGTCGTGCCGCTGATGATGGTCGAGGAAGAGCCGCCGGTGCCGCCGCCGTGCGGGATGCTGCGGGTGTCGCCCTGACGGATCTCGATGCGCTCGACCGGCACGTCGAGCGCGGCGGCCAGGATCTGCGCGAATACGGTCTCGTGGCCCTGGCCTTGGCTCTGCGTGCCGACCCGCGCGACGAGGCGGCCGGCCTCGGCATTCACCACGACATGCTCGTCGGCGATGCCGCCGGTGCCATGAAGGTGGCACGACAGGCCCAGTCCACGCCGCTTGCCCGCGGCTTCGCTCGCGACTCGCCGGGCGGCGAAGCCCGCCTCGTCGGCGGCGCTCAGCGCCGTCTCGAACAGCCGCGTACAATCGGCAGCATCGTAGGTGTAGCCGGTCGCCGTGGCATACGGCATCTCGTCGGGGCGCAGCAGGTTGAGGCGGCGCAGCTCGACCGGCGTGCGGCCGGTCTCGTGGGCGGCGAGGTCGACCAGACGCTCCAGCAGGAACAGCGCTTCGGGCTTGCCCGCGCCGCGAATGGCGTCGACCGGCACGGTGTTGCTGAACACGCAGTCGAAGTCGACCCGGATCGCGGGAATGCGGTAGAGGCCGGAGATGACCTTGGCGAGGCCTGTCGTCGGGATGGTCGGGGCGAACATCGAGACGTAGGCGCCGTAATTGGCCTCTGCCTTCACGCGCAGGCCGATGAAGCGGCCCTCGGCGTCCAGCGCGAGGTCCGCCGTCGCCGCGAGGTCGCGGGCATGGCTGTCGGCCAGCGCGAGCTCGCTGCGCTCGCAGGTCCAGCGCAGCCCCCGCCCGAGCTTGCGCGTCGCCCAGGCGATCAAGGTCGATTCGGCATAGATCGGATATTTCGGCCCGAAGCCGCCGCCGACATCCTCGGTGATCAGTCGCAACTTTTCCTTTGGGACGTGGAGCACCCGCTCGCACATCAGCCGGTGAGGGACCTGCACGCCCTGCGAGGAGAAGGTGACGGTGACGAGATCGTCGCCGGCGTCGTAGTTCGACCAGGCGGCCCGCGTCTCCATGTAGTGCACGATCTGGCGCGGCGAGCGGATCGAGAGCGTTGTGACATGCGCCGCCCGCGCAAACGCGGCCTCGGTTGCCGCGTCGTCGCCCTTGCCCCAGCGGCACATCAGGTTGCCCGGCACGTCGTCGTGGACCAGCGGCGCACCGGGCGCGAGCGCCTGCGCCGCCGTCACGACGGCGGGCAATTCCTCGTAGTCGACTTCGAGCAGTTCGGCGGCGTCACGCGCCTCGTCGATCGTGCCGGCCACGATCATCGCCACGATGTCGCCGACATGGCGCACCTTGCCGGCCGGCATGGGCAAATGCTCCGGTTCGCGATGGCGATTTCCGGCCGCATCCTTGATCTCGCTGATGGCCGGCATGTGGCCGAGCTTGTCGGCCAAAACATCCTGCGCGGTGTAGATCGCCTGGACGCCGGGCGAGGCGAGGGCGGCCTCCCCATCGATGCCCAGGATCCGGGCATGCGCATGCGGCGAGCGCACGAACAGCACGGCCAGCGCGTCGGCCGGTGCGGTATTGTCGGCATAGCGCCCGCGACCGGTCAGGAACCGCTGATCCTCGCGACGGGCGATCGAATGACCGAGCTTGAGGGGTGCGTTCATCGGGACCGAGCGGCCCGAACCGGAGTGCGGCGCCGACGCGCGCAGGTTGTCGTAGTCTTTGCCACCAAATACTCTCAGTCGTTCGTTAACGAGCTTTATACACTGGTTCCCGCGGCCGGCATCGATGATGAAATCTAGGCTTTGGATCAAATCTGCCTTGACGATGACCCTGGCGCTATTCTGCGCCGCTCCCGTGGGGTACGCGCAATCGCCGACCGGCCGGACGACGCTCAGCCGGGCAATCGAGCTGATCGACGCGCATCTCGAGAAGGCGCAGCGCGGGACGGATGCCGACCTGAAGCGGCGGATGCAGATCGAAGCCTATGTTGCGCTGCTGTCGCTGCCCTCGACGCACCGGCAGTATGAGGCGGCGGACTGGTTGCGGGTGACGCGCGAGCCGCTCGAACCGCTGTCCGGCGACAAAGAAGTGCTGGGAACCGGGATCGATGAGGCGATGGTACTGGCGGACGAGCGCAGCGATCTGCAGCGGGTATACCTCATCGACCGTCAATACTATGGATCGTCCTCCGGCCGGGGCGTGGAGCGGCAGTATTTCTGGCAGGTCATGCGCGCGAACGACCCCGATGCGATGACGTGGCTTTTTCAGTCGATGCAGCCTGCGATGAGCGAGCGTGGGGGCGCCACCCATCGCGACATTGCCATCAACTGGTTGTGCCAACGGGGTTACAGGTCTCTTGCCCGGACCGTCGCGATCCGGCTCACCGAGCCTGAACTCGACGGCGTGATGGGCCTCAAGCTCGCAGCTCTCGGTGCTGCGGCGGAGGCCGAGCAGCGGGCGGACCGGACCATGACCCGGACGACGCGAGGGGCGCCCGAAGGCCCGGAGATCCTGGTCCGCCTCGCCCTCATGGCGAGCCGTCGCGGCGACAGCGGTGAGGTGGAGCGTATTGTCCGCAAAACCATCGGAGCGATCGAGCCGCGCCGGTTCCTTCCGGGTCCTCTCGTCTCGAAAGAATACGGCGATTGCGACTGGAATCTCGCTCGTAACTTTGCCTACCGTTGGCAGGAGCGCAGCGTCAACTGGCTGACGGCCTACAGGCCCCCAGACGAGCACCGCGATGTGTCGTGGTCGGCTTCTCAGCTCGTAGTCCTGGCGGAATCGGTTGCCGGCGCGAGCGCCGGGCCGCGTTCCGTCGAATTGATCGACCGGCTGATCGCCATCTTCGACGAAAGCGCGCGTGAGAATGGCATCGATATGATGAACGCCGCGATCCTGGCGGGCGACCCGCGAAGTGTCCTCGCCAGCCTGAACTGGGGCGCAGTCTCCTGGTATGGGTCGAGGCAGTCGTTGATGCTCGCTCGTGCCGTGGCGGGTGGGGCAATCGACGATATGGTCGCCAGAGCGTTGAGCCTCGAATGGGCCATGCAGTTTCTCGCAACCTATCCGCAATCGGGTCTTGCACGACGATTGATCACGCTGGCCGAGCCCGAACGATTGCTGATCCATCGGACAAACCCGAGGCTGGCGGCGACACTTCAACTCATCGCGTTGATTGTCGAGGGAAAGGGGGCAGAAGCGCATGCGCTCAGAGCCTCCGACTCTGCTGCGGCCTGGCTCGATGGCTGGCGCCTGACGTACCTCATCGAAACCCTGGAGAACGCCGGCCTGCGCGCTCAGGCTGTCGCCGCGCTCGATGCCTATCTCATGGTGTTTCCCGAGAAGGATCGCGCCGTGGTTCGGCTGCTGATGCTGCAAGGACAGTCCGACAAGGCCAAGGCGATGCTGCGCGAGTTCGCGGGCAGCGATGTGAGCCCAGGGGGCGGCTTTTCGGAGATCTTTATCGGAGTCATGCTGCTGCGCGAACTGGGCGACGTCTCCGATATCGCGACCTTCATGCGCCTGGGTAGCGGGAGCGATCCGCGAAAGGCATCGGAGCGCCTGATCGAAATCGTGGATGCCTTCGCCTGGGACGGCGCGGCGCCCGAGATTGAAACAGCGATGCGCCAGCTTCCGCCCGAGTTGGCGAATTTGTCGCCGACGGATGCCGCCTGCCTGCGTGACACGCTGGAGGGGTTTCTGGCGGTCGCGTTGTCGCGGCGGGGCGATCTCGAAGCCGGCATTCGTCTGGTCGCCGACCGGAGCCTCGAGCAGCGAAAACTCTGCTGGCCGGGCGAGGGAAGCTTCAAGGGCTATCACAGCGAGCCGATCTTCGACGTCCGTTATCTGGTGCAAGAATGGGCCCGCCGTGGTCATGCCGCGCCGTAGTGCGCGGCACAGAAGATATGGCGACCGGGGCAAGGCTCCTGGGCGCGTTTGCCGATGTTCTCGTGGTCATTGCCACCAAATGCGCGCAGTCGTTCACTAGGAACCGCGGCAGAAAGGTCTCACAGCCAGCATCGACGATGAAAAGCAGGACTTGGAATAGAATTGGCGTGGTGGTGGTAAGTCTGGCGCTCTGCGTCGGCGCGCCATCGTTTGGTCGGGCGCAGGCGCCGCCAGAGAGCGCTGCGGATCGGACGAGGCTTGCCCGGGCGATCGAGTTGATCGACTCGCATCTCGACAAGGCGCAGCGGGAGACGAATGCCGACCTGAAGCGGCGGATGCAGGTCGAGGCCTATCTGGCGCTGCTCTCCCTGCCGTCGACCCATCGCCAGTACGAGGCCGCCGACCGGCTGAGGGCGATCGACGAGGCGCTGGCGGAGAAGGCTGCGTCCAGCGATCGCGAAATCATTGAAGTCGGCATGGCCACGGCCAGGACGCTGGCCGAGGAACGCGACGACCTGCAGCGCATCTTCCTGCTCGACCGGCAGTATTCGGGCCTGTCGTCCGGCGAGGGCGTGAACAAGCAGTATTTCCTGCAGCTCATGCGCGCCAACGACGCCGAGGCCATGAGCTGGTTCTTCCAGTCGATGCAGCCGGGCGTCGGCGAGGTCGCGGGAATCGTCAACCGCAGCGTCGCCATCGACTGGCTGTGCCAGCGCGGACACCGGTCGCTCGCACGGCAGGTGGCAACGCGCCTGACCGCGCCCGAACTCGACGCCGCGATGGGGCTGAGGCTGGCCGATCTCGGGGCCACGGACGAGGCCGAGCAGCGTGCGGCCGGCAGCATGACCCAGACCACGCGCCGCGCCCCGGCCGGTCCGGAGATCCTGGCGCGCCTGGCCGTCATGGCCAGCCGGCGCGGCGACAGTGCGGAGGTCGAGCGTCTCGTGCGCAAGGTCGTCGAGGCCGTCGAGCCGCGCCAGCTGTCGCCCGACCGCCGCGTGTCGGTCGACTATGGCGACTGCGACTGGACGCTGGATCGCGGCTTCGCGCGGCGCTGGCAGGCGCGCAGCGTCTATTGGCAGTCGGCCTTCAAGCTCTCGGCGCAACCCGGCGGCACGCCCCTGGGACAGCCCTATCTCGTGGCCCTCGCGGACGCGGTGGCCGGGGCGACGGCGGGACCTGCCTCCGTCGAACTGATCGAGCAGTTGATCGCCGTCTTCGACAAGAGCGCGCGCGAAAATGGCATCGATCTCACCAATGTCGCGATCCTGGCGGCCGATGCCCAGACCGACATGGCGCGCCGCAACAATGCGCCGGCGCTCGCCTGGCACGGCGCGCGGCAGTCGCTGATCCTCGCGCGCATGGCGGCGGGCGCACCGATCGACGACGCGGCGGCCAAGGCGCTAAGAGTGGACTGGGCCGTGTCCTTTCTGGCGATCCATCCCCGCTCGCCGCTGGCGCACAGACTGGCCGGGCTGGCCGGGGCCGACCGCGAGACCCTGGATCGCATCAACCCCAGACTGCGGGCGCAACTCCAGTTGATCGCCCTGGTGCTCGAAGGCAATGCCGTCGATGCCCGGGCGCTGATGGAAGCGGAGCCGGCCACGGTCGACCTCGACGCCGGTCCCATCCTCCACATCATCGAGGCGCAGCAGAATGCCGGTCTCGCGGCGCGCGCCGCAGCTTCGCTCGATGCCTATCTGCACGTCTTTCCGGGCAAGGACCTTCCGGCGCTGCGGCTCCTGCTGTTGCAGGGCCGGGTCGACAGGGCGAAGGCGATGTTGCGCGACTTCGTGGCCGGCAGCGCCGGCGCCTTCGGCGTCTCCGACATCTTCGTTGGCGTCATGCTGCTGCGCGAGTTGGGCGACCGGACCGACGTCCCGACATTGGTGGGCCTGCGGCAGGGCGTCGACGCGCAGGAAGCCAGCCGCCGCCTGGTCGAGGTGGCCGATGCGCTCGCCTGGGATGGCGCCGCGGGCGAGATCGAAGCCGCGACCCGTCCGCTTCCGCGCGAGCTGGCCCAGCTGCCCGCCAAGGACGCCGCCTGCCTGCGCGACACGCTGCAGGGATTGCAGGCCGTCGCCCTGGCGCGGCGCGGCGAACTGGAAGCGGGACTTCGCCTGGTCGAAGGGCGCAGCCTCGACCAGCGCCAGTTCTGCTGGGTCGGCAAGGGCTACGACAGCAAACCGATCTTCGACCTCCGCTTCCTGGTTCAGGAGTGGACCCGCCGCGGCCACGCGGTGCCGTAGTCTGATTTGCTTCCCCATTCAGATGGGGAAGTGCCCCGTCCTACGGGGCGATGGGGTCATGCTGATGTTGCGAACCCTCTGACCCCTCCGCCCGCGAAAGCGCGGGCACCTCCCCATTTGAATGGGGAGGTAGGCTATTTAAGCCGCCAGCGCGTCGCTGATCACCTTCAGCGCGCTGTCGATGTCGGCGCGGTTGACGTCGAGATGGGTGACGGCGCGGATGCGGTTGCCGGCGGCGGTGCCCATGCCGACGCCGCGCTCCTTGCAGGCCTCGACCAGCCGGGCCGGCGTCCAGCCGGGCTTGGTGACCTCGAAGAAGACCAGGTTGGTTTCCATGCGCGGGACGTCGATCTTGAGGCCCTTGATGTTGGCGATGCCCTCCGAGAGATGGCGGGCATTGTCATGGTCCTCGGCGAGGCGGTCCCAGTTGTGTTCGAGGGCATAGAGGGCCGCGGCGGCGATGATGCCGGACTGGCGCATCGAGCCGCCCAGCATCTGCTTCTGGCGCCACGCCTCGTGGATGAACTCCTTCGAGCCGGCCAGGCTGGCGCCGACCGGCGCGCCCAGGCCCTTGGTGTAGTCGAGCCACAGCGAGTCGACGCAGGCGGCGTAGTCGCTGGCCTTCGTGCCCGATTTGACGACCGCGTTGCAGAGGCGCGCGCCGTCCATGTGCAGGCTGAGGCCGGCGTCGCGCGCCACCTTGGTCACGCCCTGCATGGTGGCGAGCGGCCACACGGTGCCGCAACCGCCATTGGAGGTGTTCTCGATCGACACGAGGCGGGAGCGCGGGGCGTTGCGACTGTTGGGATCGCGGATGGCTTCCTTGACCTGCTCGCCGGTGAAGACGCCCTGGGGGCCGTCGAGCATGCGGATCATGACGCCGGCATTGGCGGCGGTGCCGCCCGACTCGGCGTTGATGATGTGCGCCGTGCGGTCGGCGATCACCTCGTCGCCCAGCCGGCAGTGTACGCGGATCGCGATCTGGTTGCCCATCGTGCCGCTCGGCAGGAACACCGCGTCTTCCTTGCCGAGAAGCTCGCACACGCGGTCCCGCAGGCGGTTGACGGTGGGGTCTTCCATCTTCTGCTCGTCGCCGACCTCGGCGTCGGCCATCGCCTTCCGCATGCCGGGGGAGGGCTTGGTCTTGGTGTCGCTGTAAAGGTCGATGAAACGGTTTTGCATGGCGTGTCCTGATCTCCTGCGCCACCATAACGGCAATCGCCATAGGGAGGAAACATGAGCCAGTTTGCGGCCGCACCCACAGCTTCGGCCTTGCCGGAGGAATTGCTCTACGCCGTCGACGGCGCGATCGCGACGATCACGCTCAACGCGCCGCAGCGCATGAACACGATTTCTGGCCCGATGCTGAAGCAGCTCACCGATGCGCTGGTCAAGGCGAACGAGGATCGGGCCGTGCGCGTGGTGATCCTGACGGGGACGGGCCGGGCCTTCTGCGCCGGGCTGAACCTCGAAGCGCAGAGCAAGGGCACCGACAATCTGAGCGTCGGCTCGGGTGCCACGCCGACCAACATCGACCTGCGCAACACGCCGCCGCCCGTCCTGCACGCAATGGACAAGCCGGTGATCTGCGCCCTCAACGGATCGGCGGCCGGCTACGGGCTCGACCTGGCGCTCGGCGCCGACATCAGGGTGATGGCGCAGTCCGCAAAGCTCGCGGCTTCCTACGCCAAGCGCGGCGTCCTGCCGGAGTCCGGTGGCACCTGGTACCTGCCGCGCATGCTGGGCTGGGCCAAGGCCTCAGAGCTGATCTTCACCGGCCGGACCCTGACTGCCGCGCAGTCGCTGGAGATCGGGCTGGTGAACAAGGTCGTGCCGGATGCCGACGTCATGGGCGCTGCCCGCGACCTGGCGCTGGAGATCGCCGCCAACGCGCCGCTCGCCATCCAGGCGGCCAAGCGGATGATGCGCATGGCGTGGAACGAGCCGTTCAACGAGCACGTCCATCACGTGTTCCTGCAGTTGCTGCCGCTGATGCAGACGGAAGACATGAAGGAGGGCATCAGGGCCTTCCTCGAGAAGCGCGAGCCCAACTTCACCGGCAGGTGACGGAAGCCGCGTCCCCGAAACCGCCCGAGGACGCGCATTCCGCGATACTGCGATCAACATGCACGTTTGAGTCGTTGACAGCGCATGGGGCGATAGTCTCCACTGGTTGAGAGGTCGGGGGAGAGACTATCGATGGTGGTTGTGCGTTTTCTCGCGGTGGCAAGTGTCGTCTGCATTTTCGTTTCGGCCTGTGCTCAACCCCCTGTAACGCCGATACCCGACAGCACGCGACGAACGATAACGTCGATTTCCGGCGACGTTTCCGGGATCAAGAATTCGGACACGTCGCAGATCGGCGCCCGGGGCAGCACCGAAGGCGGGCAGCGCGGCGCCGCTCAAGGTGTTGCCACGATGACGAGCAGCGGCAGCTTGCTTGGGCTTCTCCTGGCACCGGTGGGCGCGGCGGTCGGCGGTGCGAAGGGCGCGTCTGAGGCGCAGTCGGAGGATGTGGTCGACACCACGCGCTCCGACCTGCGCCTTGCCATGCAGGATACCGACTTCGCCGAGGATCTCCGGGCGCGTCTGGCGGCTTCGACGATCGCCGGCGACATCGTGGTTTCCAGCATGACGTCGGGTGCATCGACGGCGGCTCAGCAGAGCGTCACCAATGTGTCGGCGGGCAGCGCGCCGTCGCACATCATCGCTCTCGAATACAGGCTCGCGATCTTCCATCAGGCGCACGTCAACCCGAAGATCGCGCTCATCGCCCAGGTCACGGCCCAGGTCCAGTCGCCCGACCGCAAGCAGATGCTGCACAAGGCCACCTGGACTTACTGCGGCCAGCCCTACGATTTCGTGCAGATGGCCGCCAACAATGCGGCCCTCCTGCGCGGGCAGATCAACATGGCGGCCGCAGTGCTCGCGGAGGCCATTCCCTATGACCTCTTCGTCAGCAAGCTGCCGCGGCCCCTCAAGGGCTATTGCATGGACTTCAGCGACCTGCCGAGCGGCACCGGGACCAAGGCGCCGGGCCTGATCTAGCCGGCAGACCCGTCCATCACGATGGCCACGCGGCCGGTGACGCTGCGCTCGAGGAGTGCGCGCATCGCCTGCGGGGCGTCGGGCAGGGCAAAGGTGCGGTCGACATGCGGGCGGCACAGACCCTGCTCGCACCAGCCGCGAATGCGCTCCGCCAGGGCGAAAGTACGCGGCGCTTCCTCGAAGCGCGCATCGTGCGGGCTCCAGCCGACATAGTAGCCGTAGTTGAAGCCCATCACGGCCAGGGTCTTGACCAGCAGGATGTTGGCCGGGATTTGCGGGATGGTTCCACTGGCAAAGCCGATGGGGCAGATCCGCCCGCCCACGGCCATGCACCGCAAGGACTGCGTGAAGACGTCGCCGCCGACCGGATCGTAGACCCGGTCGACGCCACGGCCGCCGGTGAGCTTCAGAACTTCCTCACGGAAATCCGTCGCGCTGTAGTCGATCACGTGATCGGCGCCGTGCGCCTTGGCGAATTCCGTCTTGCGCGGACCGCCCGCGGTGGCGATCACCGTCGCGCCGAGGATCTTGCCGATCTCGACCGCCGCCATGCCGACGCCGCCGGCGGCCGCATGGACCAGCAAGGTGTGTCCCGGCTGCACGTCGAGTCCTTCGGCCCAGGTCAGGGCGCCGGCCGAGGTCGGATAGGAGATCGCGAGCTGGATCGCCTCGACGAAGCCCACGGTGCTGGGCTTGGGAAAGACGTTGACCTCATGGGCCACGACTTCCTCGGCGAGCCCGCCCCAGTCGAGCACGGCCACGACCTCGTCGCCGACCTTGACCCGCGTGCAGGCGGGATCGACCTCCGTGACGATGCCGGACGCCTCGGTGCCGGGCGCGAAGGGGAAGGGCGGTCGGCGCTGGTACTTGCCCGCGATCACCAGCGTCGTGGCGAAGCTGACACCGGCCGCGCGGATGCGGATGCGCACCTGGCCGGGCTTCAGCGGCGCCGACTCGATTTCTTCCAGTCGCAAATCCTCAGGCCCGCCCCACTGGCGGCAGATCATCGCCCGCATGTCTCTCCTCGGTTCCGCTCGATCCGCGGGACCTTACGGTCTGCGCTCGCCATTCGCAAAAGCCCGTCTGGGCGCTGCCGCTCTTGAAATGGCAAGCCGACCGGTCATATCGAATCCCATGGCCCAGAAGACCAACGTTCGGGAACGGTTGCTCGCGGCAGCTCTCGAGACTCTGCACAAGAACGGTTTCAATGCGACCGGCGTGCAGGACATCACCGATGCCGCCAAGGTCCCCAAGGGATCATTCTACAACCACTTCGACAGCAAGGACGCGCTCGGCGTCGAGGTGGTCGGACACTATGTCGCCAAGGGCGCTGAACGGCGGCAGGCGCTCGTCGACGGGCCGGGCGCGCCGCTCGGGCGCCTGAAGGCCTACTTCAAGTCGCTCAACCAGCTCGGACCGGCGAGCGGCTTCAGTCGCGGCTGCCTGCTGGGCAATTTCAGCGCCGAACTCGCGAGCCAGAGCCCGGATATCCGGCAGGCGCTGGCCGGCGCCCTGGCCGACTGGACGAAAGACATTGCGCGTGTGGTGGCCGAGGCGCAGCAGGCGGGCGATATCGGCCGCGACCTGCCGGCCGCCACGCTGGCGGCCTTCCTGCTGAACGCCTGGGAAGGCGCGGTCCTGCGGTCCCGGGTCGACAAGAGCGCGGCGCCGCTCGACGCCTTCATGTCGGTCGCCTTCAACAAAATTCTGACCTGACGCAGGAAAACTCTCTCGAAGAACCGTCGCGCTGTTCTTATCTCAAGACGACCGGTCATCTTGACCATTGGAGATGTAGCGTGAAAATCAAGGACTCAGTTGCCCTCGTGACCGGCGCCAATCGCGGCCTCGGGCTCGCCTTCACCCAGGCCCTTCTGGCGGGCGGCGTCCGCAAGGTCTATGCGGCGGCGCGCGACCCCGCTTCGGTCAAGCAGGCGGGTGTGGTGCCGGTTCGCCTCGATGTGACGAACGCCGCAGAGGTTGCTTCTGCCGCCGCTGAGCTGGGCGACGTCACCCTCGTGATCAACAATGCCGGCATCATCCGGGCTTCGGGCTTTCTCGGCGAAAAGGGAGTCGAGGCGGTGCGCGCGGAGCTGGAAACCAACTTCTTCGGACCGGTCCATGTCAGTCGCGCCTTCGCGCCCATCCTCGCGCGAAACGGCGGCGGCGCGATCGTGAACGTGCTGTCGGCGCTGAGCTGGGTCGCGTTCCCGTCTTCCTCGACCTACTCCGCCTCCAAGGCGGCGGCCTGGTCGTTCAGCAACGGCCTGCGCAACGAGCTGCGCGGCCAGGGCACGCAGGTTCTCGCCCTGCATGTGGGCTATATGGACACCGACATGGTGCGCGACGTCGCGGCGCCGAAGTCGAAGCCGGAGGATGTGGCGCGGCAGACGCTGGAGGCTCTCGAGGCCGGCCAGTCCGAGATCCTGGCCGACGAGGTCAGCCGCCGCATCAAGCAGAACCTGTCGGCCGAGCCCGGCGTCTACCTGGTGCCGCCGGCGGGCTGAGCCCAGGGGCCGAAGGGCGGCATGTCCTTCGAGGGCTTGAGCGGGAAGACGGGCGTGCGCTTCTCGAAGAACGACTTGATGCCCTCCTGCGCATCGGCGCCGGCCGCGAGATGGCCGACGCACTGCAGGTCGAGCGTCACGGCATCGAGCGGATTCTGCGCACCCCACATGCTCCACATCAGCCGGCGGTTGACCGCCGCGGCCACCGCGGAGGAGGTCGAGGCGGCGAACTTCGCGGCCAGCGCCTGCGCCGCCGGCAGCAGCTCCTCCGGCGCATGAACGGACCGGACGAGGCCGCCCTTCAGCGCCTCGTCCGCGCCGAACAGTTCGGCCGTCATCACCCATTCCTGAGCCTGCTGCATGCCCACCAGGCGCGGCAGGAACCAGCAGCTCCCGGCTTCCATCGCCATGCCGCGCTTGTTGAAGACGAAGCCGACGCGGGCGGTGCTCGACATCATGCGGATGTCCATCGGCAGGCACATGGTGATGCCGACCCCGACGGCGGCGCCGTTGATCGCCGCCACGATGGGCTTCAGGCAATTGAATATCGCCAGCGTGATCGAATCGCTGGCCTCGCGCTTCTCGGGTTTGCTGCCGTCGTTCCACACCTGGAAGGCGGCCGTCCCGCCCGAGATGTCGGCGCCGGCGCAGAAGGCTCGGCCGGCTCCGGTGACGACGATGGCGCGCACTTCGTCCATCCCGTTCACGCGCTGGAAGAAGTCGATCAGCTCGCGGCTCATGGTGGTCGAGAAGGCATTGAGCTTGTCGGGCCGGTTGAGCGTCACGGTCATCACGCCGCCGCTCAGTTCCGTCAGCAGGGTCTCGTAGTCCATGGCCAGAATTCCCTCCCGTTTTGTTCCGCCCAGCAAGACGGAATGTCGTTGCGTGACTTCAAGGTTTGGGAAACATTCGCCGCAACACCCGCCAACCGCAATCCCGGAGGAAGTCGATGTCCCACCTGATCAAGACCGTCGAAGACGGCGTCATGAAGATCGTGCTCAACCGTCCCGACGCCATGAACGCGCTGAGCCGCGACATGATGCAGGCGCTTTCCGATTCGCTCGAGGAAGCGGCGGGCAATCGCGCCATCGGCTGCGTCGTGGTGCGCGGCGCCGGCGACAAGGCCTTCTGCGCGGGTGGCGACGTGAAGTCGATGGCGGCGGGCCGCGACCAGGACAAGACCTACGAGGACAAGGTCCACGACATCCGCGAGCGCATGAAGGTCTCCGAGCTGCTGCACGAAATGGGCAAGCCCACGATCGCCATGGTGAACGGCGTCGCGGCCGGCGCCGGCCTGTCGCTGGCCCTCGCCGCCGACATGCGCTTCGCCGGCAAGAGCGCGCGCATGACGACGGCGTTTGCCAAGGTCGGCTTCTCGGGCGACTTCGGCTCGCACTATTTCCTGCACAAGCTGGTCGGCACGTCGAAGGCGCGCGAGCTCTACTTCACCGCCGAGATCCTGAACGCCGAGCAGATCGAGAAGCTCGGCCTCGCGACCCGCATCGTCGACGATGCCAATCTCGACGCCGAGACGATGGCCTTCGCCAAGAAGCTGGCCGCCGGCCCGCGCGTCGCCTGGTGGCACGCCAAGAAGAACATGAAGGTGGCGGAAGAGGGCACCCTCTCCGAGGCGCTCGACAGCGAGGCCGCGCGCATGATCCGCACCGGCGAGACCGAGGACCACAAGGAAGCGGCGCGCGCCTTCGTCGAGAAGCGCGCCCCCAATTTCAAAGGCCTCTAGACTTCAAGGGCGTCTGAATTTCAGCCGGACGGCGAGGCGGGCCAGCGCGCCCGCCACGCCGTCGGGCATCGCCACCATGGCGGCGATCAGCAGCACGCCGTAGAGCAGGGCGGAGTAGCCCTTGCCCAGCCCCGCCGTCACGTCGGGGAAGAACTGCAGGAAGAGCCCGCCCAGGACCGCGCCGCCGGCCGAGTGCATGCCGCCGATCACCAGGCCGAACAGCATCTGGACCGACAGCGCGAAATTGTAGCTGCCCGGTCCAACGAATCCGAACTGCCAGGCGGACAGACAGCCGGCGACGGCGAGATAGGCGCCGGCAATCCCGGAGGCCGCGGCGCGCGCCTGCGGGACGCGGATGCCCTGGGCGGTCGCCGCGAAATCCTGATCGCGCGCCGCCTTCAGCGCGCGGCCGGAGCGGCTGTGGATCAGATTGTGCGCCAGCCACAGGCCGACGGCCAGGAGCGCCAGCGCCATCAGGAAGGCCCAGCGATCGTTGCTGAGCAGAGCGGTCGGTGGCGTCGGGAAGTCGAGGTAGAGTCCTTGGACGCCGCCCGTCCAATGCTCGATCGGTCGCCAGCGCAGCAGTTGCGGGAAGGCGATCACCACGGCGTAGGTGACGAGGGCCTGCGTCCAGAGCGTATGGGGACCGGCCACTCGGCCAACGCCATAGCCCGCGGCGAAGCCCAGCAACGGGGCCAGGGCGAGGCCGGCATAGGGCGAGAGCGGCGTGTGGGCCGCCAACATGGCCGCACCGTAGCCGCCGATGCCGAACAGCGCCCCCTGGGCCAGCGAGAACTGGCCGCTGACGCCGCACAGGATCACCAGGCCCAGCAACGCGATCGACCAGATCGCCGCCTGCGTGAAGCGGAAGACGACGAAATCCGGGAAGCAGAACGAGAGCGCGGCCGCCGCGACGAAGCCCATGGTCCATACGGTCCGCATGGCGTTACGATAGACCGTACAACAACGGAATGGGAGCGAAGCGATGAGACTGAGGCAATGCGTCTTCGTCTGCAAAGACCTGGAAAGCTCCACCGAGGAGCTGTGCGACATTCTCGGCATCGAGGTCGCCTATCGCGATCCCGGCGTCGCCAAGTGGGGCCTGGCCAACGTCGTCTGCCCCACCGGCAACGATTTCCTCGAGATCGTGTCGCCCTTCAAGGACGGCACGTCGGCCGGCCGCTACATCGAGCGCCGCAAGGGTGATGGCGGCTACATGGTGATCCTGCAGGTGCCCGATGCGGTGGCCGAGCGTCAGCGCGTCACCGCGCTCGGCGTGCGTGCCGTGGCCGAGAAGGACCTGCCCGAGTACCAGTACACCCACTTCCATCCTTCGGACACGAACGGCGTGCTGCTGTCGCTCGACACGACGTTTGCGCCTCCGGGCGTCGATCCCGCTTTGTGGTGGCCGCCCGCGGAGAAGGACTGGACGAAGCACGCGCGCTCGGACGTCACCAACGGTCTGGCGGGCGTGGAAATCCAGCATGACGATCCCGACGGCGCTGCCGCCGCCTGGTCGCGCATCCTCGACCGTCCGGCCGTCGACAACATCATCCGGCTCGACGGTTCGCAGATCCGCTTCGTGCCGATCGTCGACGGGCGTGGTCCCGGCGTCTCGGCCTACGACGTGACGGTCGTCGATCGCGACCGCGTGCTGGCCGCCGCCGAGAAGCGGGGCCGCCGGCATGGCGTCGGTCAGGTCGAGGTCTGCGGCTGCCGCATCAATCTGGTGTAACAGCGCGCTCTCAGATACAGGCAACAGGATCGTGCTGCGCATCCGTCCCTTCGTCATGGGCCATCTGGTCGCCGCCCTGCTCGTCGGGGCGGGAGCGGGCGCTTTCCTGGCCGCCGAGGCCATGCTGATCGGGGGAGTCGGCATGCTGGCCGGCGCGATCGTGAGTTCGCTGGTGTGCCAGTGGAAACCCGGCGTCGAGGCGCCGGCCTCGCAGCTCTGGCCGGTCGCGGTCCTCGCCAACCCGGTCTTTCTGGGGGCGCTCGTCTTCATGGCCCTCGACTGGGAGTGCGTCGTGGGCCGTCAGAGCGGCTGGGGTTGCCTGGTCGCCGTGATGGCGGTCATTGTCGCGAGCCTGTGTTTCCTGCCGCCGCTCGGCGGCCTGCTGTGGCGAACCTGGAAGCGCCATCGCGCGCGCCCGCGTTAGAGCCTTCGTCTCAGGTTAACCACACCACCTCATCCTGAGGAGCCGCGCGTAGCGCGGCGTCTCGAAGGATGGGCAACGGGCGGTGTACGTGTAGCCCATCCTTCGAGACGGCTGCTGCGCAGCCTCCTCAGGATGAGGTTATTGGGAAGTTCGACGCAGATTCGATCTCTGCTCGAAATGACCTAAGCCGCGAGCGACTTCGCGAGGCGGCCGCGGATCATCTCCTCGGCTTCGCTGACGATACGCTCGACCAACTCCTTGCAGGACGGGATGTCGTTGATCAGGCCCATGCAGGTGCCGGCCGACCAGATGCCGTGTTCCATGTCGCCGGTTTCGTAGACGACCTTGCCCTTGGCGCCGGCGACGATCGGGCCGATCTCCTGGATGGTCTTGCCTTCGCCTTCCATCTCGATGGTCTTCTTGGCGATGCTGTTGCCGTAGACGCGGCTGGTGTTGCGCATGGTGCGCAGGATCAGCGACGTGCTGCGCTCGTCGGAGGAGACGATCTTCTCCTTCACGTTCTGGTGGATCGGCGCTTCCTTGGTCGCCATGAAGCGAGTGCCCATGTTGATGCCCTCGCAGCCCAGTGCCAGCGCCGCCACGAGGCCGCGCGCATCGGCGAAGCCGCCTGAGGCGATCATCGGGATCTTGATGACATTGGCGGCCGCCGGCAGCAGCACCAGGTTCGGCACATCGTCCTCACCCGGGTGACCGGCGCACTCGAAACCGTCCATCGAGATCGCATCGACACCGGCCTTCTCGGCCGAGAGACCGTGACGGACCGCGGTGCACTTGTGGATCACCTTGACGCCCGCTTCCTTGAGCTTGGGCATGAAGGGCTTGGGATTGTTGCCGGCAGTCTCGACGATCTTGATGCCGGAATCGATGATGGCGTCGATGTACTCGCCATAGGGGCGCGGCACGAGCGTCGGCAGGATGGTGAGGTTCACGCCGAACGGCTGGTCCGTCATCTCGCGGCAGCGCTTGATCTCCTTGCGCAGATCCTCGGGCGTCGGCTGGGTGAGGCCGGTGAGGATGCCCAGCGCGCCCGCGTTGGAAACGGCCGAGGCGAGTTCGGCGCGGCCGACCCACTGCATGCCACCCTGCACGATCGGATGCTTGATGCCGAACATCTCGGTGAAGCGCGTCTTGATCATCTGGATTTTTCCCCCTGGGTAAGTTCCCCAAGCATTAGCGAACCGGAACGCCGGGGGCCAGCCCACGGATCGCACTGTGGACATGCCGTCCGCAATGCGGATCAGGTTCGGTCGATGAACGAGATCGTGTCGTCCAGGGAAGGCGCGCGCTTGCGCAGCAGCTCGGAGAAGGAGCCCACGATGTCGATATGGTCGACCTCGGGATAGAGCTTCAACTCGGCGCTTCCACCGGCCCTGCGCCAGGCCGCTGCCAGGCGTTCGCTGTTGAAGGGCTTCACCGTCGTATCGGCGGTGCCGTGCAGCAGCAGGAGCGGCGGTAGCGGCGCGCGGGCATATTCGATCGGCTGCGTCTCGCGCCGATCGCCGCCGAAAATCTCCCTCAGCCGGCGCGAGGTGAGGGGCAGGAAATCGTAGGGGCCGGCGATGCCGATCCCGCCGGGCAGCTTCATGCGGTCGACACCGGCAGCCGCGAGATAGGGGGTGTTGGCGACCAGCATGATGGCGATGTAGGCGCCCGCCGAATGACCGGTGACGAACAGTTTTTCGGTGCCGACCTTGTTGGCCGCCCAGGCCGTCGCCGCCGCGCCATCGTCGAGGAAGTCGGGATAGCGAACCTCAGGATAGACGCGGTAGTCGGGAATGATGGTGGTGATGCCGCGCGCCGCCAGCGCCTGGCCGACGAAGAGATAGTCGCCCTTGGCGCCGGAATCCCAGGAGCCGCCGTAGAAGAAGATCACCGCCTTGCCGTCGGCACGCGGCTGCTCCGGTGTGTAGACGTCGAGCTTCTGGCGGGGAAGGCTGCCATAGGGAATGTCGGCGTCGAGCTTGTAGCCCGAGCGCGCGACCGTCGTGTTCAGGAGCGCAGCGGGAGAGCAGCCGCCGAGCAGGCCGAGAACGCTGGCAAGGAGGCCTCGGCGCGCCAAACTCATGCAGAACCGGCGAGGTCGCGCACCTGATCGGCCAGCGCCAGCGAGGCGGTGAGGCCGGGCGATTCGATGCCGAACAGGTTGATGAGGCCGGGCACGCCATGATCGGCGGGACCGGTGATGGTGAAATCCTGCGCCGGCGCGCCCTGCGGCACGATCTTCGGCCGGATGCCGGCATAGCCGGGCTGGAGCGAACCGTCCTTGATGCCGGGCCAGTACTTGCGCACGGCAGCGTAGAACTTGTCGGCGCGATGCGGATCGACCGTGTACTCGATGCCGTCGATCCACTCGACGTCGGGCCCGAACTTCGCCTGCCCGCCCATGTCGACGGTGATGTGCACGCCCAGCCCGCCCGGCACCGGGACGGGGTAGATGAGGCGGGAGAAGGGGGAGCGTCCGGTCAAGGTGAAGTAATTTCCTTTGGCGTAGTACGCGGTGGGGATGTGCCCGGATGGCATGCCGACGATTTTTTTCGCAAGCGTCGGCGCATGCAGGCCCGCCGAATTGATCAGTAGGCGGCAACGCAGGTTCATCGGCTCGGTTCCACCGACCTCGATCTCGATACCGCCCTCGACCACGCGGCCCGCTTTCACTGGACTGTTGAAGGCGAACATCGCCCCGTGCGCTTCGGCGTCGCCCTGCAGCGCCAGCATGTAGGAATGGCTGTCCACGATCCCGGTGCTGGGCGAGAACAGGGCGGCCGTGCACTGCAGGTTCGGCTCCATCGCCATCGCCTCGGCGGCGCTCAGGAAGCGCATGCCCTCGACGCCGTTGGCTTCCGCACGTCCCTTGATCTCGGCGAGCTTCTCGCTCTCTGCCGCGTTGGTCGCCACGATCAGCTTGCCGCAATTGAGATGCGGCACGCCGTGGTCCTGGCAATAGGCATAGAGCATGCGCCGGCCGGCAACGCAGGCCCGCGCCATCAGGCTGCCCTTGGGGTAGTAGATGCCGGCGTGGATGACCTCGGAATTGCGCGAACTGGTTTCGGTGCCGATGGCGTCGGCAGCCTCCACGACGATGACCTCACGGCCGGCAAGGGCCAGGGCACGGGCGACGGCAAGGCCGACAACACCTGCGCCAATGACAACGCAGTCGACGGTTTCGAACGGGGACGAATTCATGGTCGCATGCTAGAACCGCCGCCTCTTTCAGTCACCAAGGGCGGGTGTCGCATCATGAAAGGCGCGTTGGTCACGGGGGCGGGATTGCGAATCGGCCGTGCCCTGGCGCTCGCGCTGGCGGCCGACGGGTTCTTCGTCTTCGTGCACTACAAGGACTCGGCGGCCGGGGCGAAGGAGACCGTCGCGACGATCCGCGAGGCGGGCGGCAAGGCGGTCGCCGTGCGCGCGGACCTCGCCTCGGCGCGTCAGGCCGAGGCGCTGGTCGGCAAATGCCGGGCGCGCGGCGTGCGGCTCACCTGCCTCGTCAACAGCGCCTCGCTGTTCAAGCTCGACCGCGCGCCGACGGCGACGGCGGCCGATTTCGACCTGCACATGGCGATCAACCTGCGGGCGCCGCTGCTGCTTGCCCAGGCGTTGGCGCGGCAGCTGCCGCCGGACGAGACGGGCCTCGTCGTGAACGTGCTCGACCAGAAACTCTACAACCTCAATCCCGACTTTCTCACCTACACGCTGTCCAAGATCGGCCTGCAGGGGCTGACGACCTTGCTGGCGCAATCCTTCGCGCCGCGGCTGCGGGTGGCGGGCATCGCGCCCGGGCTGACCCTGCGCAGCGGCAGCCAGACGGATGCACGCTTCGCCGAGCAGCATGCCGCCAATCCGCTCGGGGTCGGCGTGACGGTCGACGATCTCGTCCGCGCGCTGCGCTTCATCGTGGCGACGCCGAGCTACACCGGCGACACGATCGTCGTCGACGGCGGCGAGCATCTGACCGGCCGGCCGCGCGACATCGCCTTCGACCTGAAGAAGAAGAAATGACCATGGTCACCTCCCAGCGCCGCATCTTCATCCGTGACATGCGGCTGCCGGTGTCGATCGGCATCTATGACTTCGAATTGGCCAAGCCACAGGCCGTGGTGATCAACGTCGAGCTGCTCCTGGCGGACCCCGACCGCGCGCACGACGACAGCATCGCCAACGTGCTGAACTACGACCTTATTCACGACGGCATCGTCGAGCTCGCGGCGAGCCGTCACTTCAACCTCCAGGAGACGCTGGTCGAGGGCATTCTCGACCTGTGCCTGGCGCAGCCACAGGTCGTCGAGGCGCGCGTCTCGACCGAGAAGCCCGACGTCTACAAGGATTGCCGCGTCGGCTACGAGGCGGTCCGCCGTCGCGCCACGGGCTGAGCGGCAGGCTCGATGTCTCCGTCCGTCGGTGCGCTGCGGCGCGCCAGCCTGGTCCTGCTGCTCGCCGCCATGATCTGGGGATCGATGATTCCCGTGCTGGCGGCGCTGGCGGAGCACTACGACAACTGGCTGCTGTCCTGGTCGCGCTACATCTTGGGCCTGCCCGTTCTCTGGCTGGCGGTCCTGCTGAGCCGAAAGCCGGCGGCGAAGCCGCGGCCGCTCGACTGGCGCCGGCTGCTGAAGCTCGGCACGGCCATGACGGCCTTCTCGGTGCTCTACACGTTCGGTGTGGCCCATGCCCATCCGGCGACCTCGGCCATCGTGCTGATGTGCGGTCCGATCTGGGCGACGCTGCTCGCGCGGGCGATGCTGGGCTCCTCCACGCCGCCAGGCTTCGGGCTCACCTTGGTGCTGGTCGTAGCCGGCGGCATCGTCGTCGTGCTGGGCACGCCGGGCCGTGCGGCGGGCTCCTTCGGCCTCGAAGGCGGTGAGGGGCTGCTGGTGATCGCCCAGCTCTGCTGGAGCTGGTACTCGATCCGTGCCCAGCAATGGCTGGCCGACCGCGGCCAGATCGCCCTGTCGGCGCTCACCTCTACGGTGGCCAGCGTGCTGCTGGGCGTGGTCTGTGCCGTGGTCTGGGCGCTGGGCGGCATCGCCTGGCCGACCCGGCCGCCGACGCCGATCGAGTGGGGCATGGTTGCCTGGATCGGCATCCTGGGCGTCGCGGTGGCCGTCCTTCTCTGGAATACCGGCGTCTCTCTGGTCGGCGTGCCCGTCGCTTCCCTGTTCGCGAACTCGGCGCCGGTCTTCGCGATCGGGCTTGCCGCCCTGATGGGGCGCGAGCCGAGCTGGCTGCAGGTCGCGGGCGGTGTCGTCGTCCTGGCGGGCATCGCCCAGTTGCAGATCCGCCAGACCCGCGCGGCGCGGCGATGACCGGGGGTCCGGCGCCGGGACGCGGCCGGCACCACATGCTGGGCGCCTTCGCGGCCATGGTCTTCGTGGGCGTGAGCTGGGGCGCCAACGTGCCCGTCTCCAAGGTCATGCTCGAGCACTTCGACGTGGTGCCCATGCTGACCATCCGCACCCTGGCGGCCGTGGCGACGCTCGGCGTGCTGCTGGTGCTGGCGGAGGGCGTCCGCAACCTTCGGATCGAAATCGGCCTGAAGCGCTTCCTGCTGATCGGCCTGATGATGAGCGGCTTCTTCACGGTCTTCATCGCGGGCATCCGGTTCAGCAACCCGATCTCAGCGGCCGCCGTCCAGGTGGCTGGACCGCTGGTCTCGGCGGCGACCGTGCGTCTCGTGACCGGCGCGCGCTTCGATCCCGGCTTCGGGGTCGCCCTGGCCCTGACCCTGACCGGAGGCGCCATTCTGGCCGCCGGCAGCCTGTTCGGCCGGGGCGCCCTGACCCTGGGCGGCGGCGAGATCATCGTGCTGCTCTCCAATGCGATCTGGACGCTCTACAGCCTGAAGGCGCAGGCCTGGTTCGACCGGGCGAGCCAGCTGCACCGGGCCTATGTCGCGTCGCTGTCGGCCCTCGGCTGGATGTCGATTTTCACCCTGGTGTTGATCGGTCTGGGCTGGGCGAACTCGCCCTTTGCGGTTACCGACGGCTGGGTGTGGAGCCAGCTCCTGCTCGTCGCCGTCTTCTCGAGCGGTGTGGGCGCCTATCTCTGGAACGTCGGCGCCAGCCGGCTGGGGGTTGCAATTGCGTCGCTCTGGATCAATCTCGTGCCGTTTTTCGCCGTATTATGGTCAATGACCTATGGCTTCATCCCCAACGCCTACCAGATCGCCGGTGGGCTCGTCGCCTTGAGTGGCGTCGTCTACATGCAATGGCGAAGGCTCCAAACGACAAAACGATAAGACAGGCTCTGCCATGCCCGACATGTCTCTTCCCCAGCTCAACGTCTCCAATTGCCGCTGGCTTTCCGTTCCCGGACGCGGCGACGTCCGCGGCAAGATCAACTTCCTCGAGTTCGACCAGCAGCTGGGCTTCACCGTGAGGCGCCTGTTCTGGCTGCACGACATCGCGTCCGATCAGTGGCGCGGCCGGCATGGACACCGTGAGTCGCATCTCGTCACACTCGTGATGAACGGCTCATGCCAGCTGCATCTCGACGACGGCAAGGTGAAGGAAACGGTCGTCCTCAGCGACCCGGGGCGGGCGCTTCACATCGGGCCGATGGTTTGGCACGAGCTGGACAACTTCGCGCCGCAGACCGTCATCCTGGTCATCGCCTCGACCCTCTACGACGAGAGCGAGTACCTGCGCGACTACGAGGCGTTCAAGCGCGAAGTCGAGGCGGCGAGCCGAGCATGATCCCCTTCCTCGACATGAAGTCGGTCTACACCGAGCTCAAGCCGGAGCTCGATGCCGCTTATCTGCGCGTGATGGAGTCCGGCTGGTTCGTGCTCGGCAAGGAGGTCGAAGCCTTCGAAGCCGAGTACGCCGCCTTCTGCGGCACGAAGCACTGCGTCGGACTGGGCAACGGCCTCGAGGCGCTCGAGCTCGCGCTGCGGGCCTGGGACATCGGTGCGGGCGACGAAGTCATCGTGCCGTCGAACACCTATATCGCGACCTGGCTCGCGGTGACGGCGGTGGGCGCCAAGGTGGTGCCCGTCGAACCGACTCCGGGCGGGCCGAACATCGATCCCGACCGGATCGCGGCGGCCATCACGTCGCGCACACGCGCTATCATGCCGGTCCATCTCTACGGCCAGCCGGCCGACATGGACGCGATCATGGCACTCTCCGCCAAGCACGGGCTGAAGGTGATCGAGGACGTGGCCCAGGCGCAGGGCGCCAAGGTCCGCGGGCGCCGCACAGGCTCGTTGGGAGACGCCGGCGCGCACAGCTTCTTCCCGAGCAAGAACATCGGCGCCTTCGGCGATGGCGGGGCGGTCACGACGGACGATTCGAAGCTGGCCGAGCGCCTGCGCACGCTGCGCAACTACGGCAGCCGCGTGAAGTACGTGAACCTCGAGAAGGGGCTGAACTCACGCCTCGACGAGCTGCAGGCGGCGTTCCTGCGCGTGAAGCTCACGAAGCTCGACGAGTGGAACGATCGCCGCCGGAAGGTCGCGGCGCGCTACGATGACCGGCTGTCCGACATCACGAGTCTTGCCTTGCCCAACGTCCCGCAATGGGCCGATCCGGTGTGGCACCTGTACGTGGTGCGAACGAACCGGCGCGCCGATCTGGTGAAGGCGCTGGAGACGGCGGGCATGGGATCGCTGATCCACTATCCGATCCCGCCGCATCTTCAGGAGGCCTATGCCGAACTCGGCCAAGGCAAGGGGAGCTACCCTCTCGCCGAGAAGCTGGCCGAGACCGTGCTCAGCCTGCCGATGGGGCCGCACATGCCGCTCGAATCGGTCGACCAGGTCTGCGCCGTGATCCGGAAGACGCTCGACGTCAGGTGAAACTTCGGGGTGCCTCTATGGCGGCCCTGGATCCACCAACACCAACCTCATGCTGAGGAGCGCCCCGGAGGGGCGCGTCTCGAAGCATGGGCACGATCACCACGTCTGTTGCCGATCCTTCGAGACGCGGCCTGCGACCGCTCCTCAGGATGAGGTGGTGCGGGTCGGCTTTATCCTGAAAGATCCTAGTGATTGTGCAGGATCTGGCCGAGGAACAGCTTGGTGCGCTCGTTGCGGGGATTGGCGAAGAACGCCTCCGGCTCGTTCTGTTCGACGATCTCGCCGCGATCCATGAAGATCACGCGGTCGGCGACGGCCCGGGCGAAGCCCATCTCGTGGGTCACACAGAGCATGGTCATGCCTTCGCGGGCCAGCTCGATCATGACGTCGAGCACTTCCTTCACCATCTCGGGGTCGAGCGCCGACGTCGGCTCGTCGAACAGCATGATCTTGGGCCGCATGCAGAGCGCGCGGGCGATCGCCACGCGCTGCTGCTGGCCGCCTGAGAGCTGGCCGGGATACTTCAGCGCCTGCTCGGGGATGCGCACCCGGGTGAGCAGGCTCATGGCGACTTCCTCGGCCTCCTTCTTCGGCATCTTCTTCACCCAGATCGGCGCCAGGGTGAGGTTGTCGAGGATCGTGAGGTGCGGGAACAGGTTGAACGACTGGAAGACCATGCCGACTTCGCGGCGGATCGCCTCGATGTTCTTCACGTCGTTGGACAGCGTGACGCCGTGGACCACGATGTCGCCGCGCTGATGTTCCTCCAGCCGGTTGATGCAGCGGATCAGCGTCGACTTGCCCGATCCCGACGGACCGCAGATGACGATCTTCTCGCCTTCCTTGACGTCGAGATTGATGTCGGACAGCACATGGAACTGCCCGTACCACTTGTTGACGCCCTTGAGCTGGATCACCGAGTCGACCTTCGAAAGATCGCGGGCGGATGCGGCCATGACTTGCTCCCCTGACGGCGCCTAACGGCGCGTACCCTTGTTGAGCTCGAATTCGAGGTACTTGCTGTACCGCGACATCGAGAAACAGAAGATGAAGTAGACGAAGGCGGCGAACAGGTAGACCTCACCGGGAAAGCCCGCCCAGTTGGGGTCGACCAGCGCCTGGTTGGCGGTGTTCAGGAAGTCGAAGATGCCGATGATCAGCACCAGCGACGTGTCCTTGAAGAAGCCGATGAAGGTGTTGATGAGCGGCGGGATCACCACGCGCAGCGCCTGCGGCAGGATGATCAGCAGCGTCTTCTGCGGGTAGTTGAGGCCCATCGCGTCGGCGGCCTCGAACTGGCCCTTGGGCAGCGACTGCAGGCCGCCGCGGATCACCTCGGCGATGTAGGCGCCGGCGAACAGGATCACGGCGACCTGGGCCCGCAGGAACTTGTCGATCGTCGTGCCCGAGGGCAGGAACAGCGGCAGCATGACCGAGGCCATGATCAGCAGACTGATCAGCGGCACGCCGCGGATCAGCTCGATGAATCCCACGCACAGGCCCTTGATGAGCGGCAGGTTGGAGCGCCGCCCGAGCGCCAGCAGGACGCCGTAGGGGAAGGCGAAGGCCAGGCCATAGGTCGCCAGGATCAGCGTCACCGGCAAGCCACCCCACAGGCTGGTCTCGACGTAGCTGAGGGGGGCGATGGCGATGCTCCACGCCGGCAGGACGCCCACGATGCGCAGGACGAGGCCCACCGCGCCGATCGCGACCAGGGCGTAGTAGGCCATCCGCTCGGACGGTGCGGCCAGCGCGCTGCGCAGGCTGAGGCCGATGCCGCCGCCGGCCAGCGCGACGAACAGGATGAGGCTGAGCGGAATGTGGATCTGGCCGAACATCAGCAGGAAGGTGACGAACGAGCCCAGGCCCCAGATCACGAGCAGGCGCCAGTTCCACATGCGGCGGTCGGCGCTCAGCACCAGCATGGCCAGCATGGTGATGACGGCAAACAGCGGCCGCCAATGCTGCTCGTAGGGGAAGGAGCCGAAGAAGATGTAGCGGAACTTCTCGCGAATCAGCGCCCAGCAGGCACCGCCGCCGCGGCACTCCGCGCCGGTCGAGGCCGTGAAGTTGGCGGTGAACAGCGCCCATTCGAGGAACCAGGAGAGCACCCAGACGACGAACGCGATCAGCACGACCGTCGTGATCCCGTTGCCCCAGCTCGAGAACAGGTTCTTGCGGGCCCAGCCGAGGGGACCGGTCTCGTCGACGGGCGGGGCGAGCGGCTTGCGGTCGCCGACAGGCATGGCGTCGGTCATGCTCAGCGCTCCCTCAGGGCGATGCGTTTGTTGTACCAGTTCATGAACGCCGAGATCGACAGGCTGACCGACAGGTAGGCCGCCATGATGATCAGGATGTTCTCGATCGCCTGGCCCGTCTGGTTGATCGTCACGTTGATCGAGGCGACGAGGTCGGGGTAGCCGATCGCGATCGCCAGCGAGCTGTTCTTGGTGATGTTGAGATACTGGCTGGTCATCGGCGGGACGATGACCCGCAGGGCCTGCGGCAGCAGCACGAGGCGCATGGACTGGCCGCGCGACAGGCCGAGCGCCGCCGCCGCCTCGCTCTGGCCCTTGTGCAGGGCCAGGATGCCGGAGCGCACGATCTCGGCCACGAACGCCGAGGTGTAGAGCACGAGGCCGATCAGAAGGGCGGTGAACTCGGGCTGGATGACGGTGCCGCCCGAGAAGTTGAAGCCCTTCAGCTCGGGCCAGCTCATATGGTGCGGCGCGCCGCCGGCCAGCCAGACGAGGGCCGGGAGCCCAATGACGATGGCGAGACCTGCGGAAATGCCGGGGAAGGGCTGGCCCGTCGCCTCCTGACGCTTCTTGCCCCAGCGGTTCACGAACCAGGCGGCGGCGATGCCGATCAGGAAGGCAACGCCCATCCATGCGTGAATCGGATCGGCCATCGGCACCGGGAAGTAGACGCCGCGGTTGCTGAGGAACACGCTGTTCCAGAAGAGCGAGATCGCCTGCCGCGGACCTGGGAAGGCCTCGCTGATCAGCTTGTAGAAAAGGAACAGCCACAGCAGCAGCGGCACGTTGCGGAAGGCCTCGACGTACCAGGCGCAGATCCGGCTGAGCAGCCAGTTGGGCGAGAGCCGGCCGACGCCGACCAAGGTGCCGAGGAGGGTGCTGAGCAGGATGCCGAGGACGGCGACGCGCAGCGTGTTGAGGATGCCGACCCAGATGGCGCGGGCATAGGTGCTGGCCGGCGAATACTCGATCATCGTGTCGCCGATCTCGAAGCCGGCTTCGCGCTCGAGATAGTGGAAGCCGCTGGCGATCTTCTGGCGCTGCAGGTTGTCGATCGTGTTGCTGACCAGATACCAGGCCAGGAATCCGACGAGACCGACCACGACGATCTGGAAGACCCAGCCTCGAATGACCGGATCGTTCCACGGTGCCACCTTCGTACGTGGCGTGGAGCCGAGAGTCTCGACTGCCATACGCTATTCCCCCTGCCTGGTGCGGTTTTTCCGCCCGGGCGTTGTATGCCCGGTATTGCCCTCAGTGTATGTGGGAATTGCCCCTGCGCAACGGGACAAAACCCGCCATCCCCAGCCGCGATCGCCCTGCATCAACGGATGGGCGGGGAGTATTGCAGGCCGCCCTGCGTCCACAGCGCGTTCTGGCCGCGGGCGATCTTGAGGGGCGAGCCCATGCCGACGTTGCGGTCGAAGCTCTCGCCGTAGTTACCGACCTGCTTGACGATGTTGTAGACCCACTTCTCGTCGACCCCGAGCGCCTTGCCCATGCCGGGCGTGACGCCCAGGATGCGCTTGATCGAGGGATTGTCGCTCTTCAGCATCTCGTCGACGTTCTTCGAGGTGATGCCGTGCTCCTCGGCCTCGACCATCGCGTAGAAGGCCCAGCGCACGATGTCGGCGAATTGATTGTCGCCGTGACGCACGACCGGTCCCAGCGGCTCCTTGGAGATGATCTCCGGCAGGATGACGTAGTCGTCGATGGTCTGCGGCGGCGGCACGTTGGCGGCGCGCGTGGCGGCGAGGCTCGATGCATCGGTCGTGTAGACGTCGCAGCGGCCGGAGAAGAAGGCCGAGCGGATCTCGTCGACCTTTTCGATGACGACCGGCTTGAAGGTCATCTTGTTGGCGCGGAAATAGTCGGCGAGGTTGAGCTCGGTGGTGGTGCCGGGCGCGACGCAGACGGTGGCGCCGTTCAGCTCCTTGGCGCTCTTCACGCCGAGCTTCTTCGGCACCAGGAAGCCCTGGCCGTCATAGTAGTAGATGCCGGTGAAATCGAGGCCGAGCGCCGTGTCCCGGGTCAGCGTGTAGGTCGCATTGCCCATCACGATGTCGACTTCGCTCGACTGCACCGCGGTGAAGCGCTGCTGGGAGGTGAGGGGGACATACCTTACCTTCTCGGAATCGCCGAAGATGGTGGCCGCGACGGCGCGACAGACATCGACCGAGAGACCTTTCCACTTGCCCTGGCTGTCGGCGAGCATGAAGCCCGCCGTGCCGATCCCGACGCCGCAGTTAAGCGCACCGCGAGCCCGGACGGCATCCAGGTCCTTGCCGGCGTGGGCTGTCCCGGCGGCGCCCACCAAAGCTGCGACGATACCGGCAGCTGCCGCCACGATCCTGTTGCGCATTAGACCTCCCCCTGTTCTTGAACACAGCATGCCGCCTTCTTCACGAGGCTTGCAAGCCGCAGGCCAAAATGAGCGGGACCTGCGCAAAGAAAAACCGCCGCCCCTGGAGGGCGGCGGTTCATCGTGAAGGTGCTCGGGAAGGTCTAGCGGATTGGCGGCGAGTACTGCAGGCCGCCCTTGGTCCACAGGGCGTTCAGGCCGCGCTCGATCTTGAGGGGCGAGCCCATGCCGACGTTGCGGTCGAAGCTCTCGCCGTAGTTACCGACCTGCTTGACGATGTTGTAGACCCACTTCTCGTCGACCCCGAGCGCCTTGCCCATGCCGGGCGTGACGCCGAGGATGCGCTTGATCGAGGGATTGTCGCTCTTCAGCATCTCGTCGACGTTCTTCGAGGTGATGCCGGCTTCCTCGGCCTCGACCATCGCGTAGAAGGCCCAGCGCACGATGTCGGCGAACTGGTTGTCGCCCTGGCGGACCGCCGGTCCCAGCGGCTCCTTGGAGATGATCTCCGGCAGGATGATGAAGTCGTCCGGCTTGGCCGGGGCCGGGGTGTTGGCGGCGCGGGTCGAATAGAGGCCCGAGGCGTCCGTCGTGTAGACGTCGCAGCGGCCGGCATAGAAGGCGGCGCGGATTTCCTCGACCTTCTCGATGACGACCGGCTTGAAGGTCATCTTGTTGGCGCGGAAATAGTCGGCCAGGTTGAGCTCGGTCGTCGTGCCCGGCTGGACGCAGACGGTGGCGCCGTTCAGCTCCTTGGCGCTCTTCACGCCGAGCTTCTTCGGCACCATGAAGCCCTGGCCATCGTAGTAGTTGATGCCGGTGAACTCGAGGCCGAGCGCGGTGTCACGGGTCAGCGTGTAGGTCGTGTTGCGCGAAAGCACGTCGACCTCGCCCGACTGCAGGGCCGTGAAGCGCTGCTGGGCCGTGGTCGGCACGTACTTCACCTTCTCGGAGTCGCCGAAGAGCGCGGCCGAGACCGCGCGGCAGACATCGACGTCCAGACCGGTCCACTTGCCTTTGTCGTCCTGCTGGGCGAAGCCCGCGACGCCCGTGTTGATGCCGCAGACCAGCTGGCCACGGGCCTTCACCGCATCGAGATCCTTGCCGGCATGCGCCGTGCCGGCGACGCCGACCAGACCGGCGGTTACGACGCCGGCCATCATTTTCTTGAGCATTATGTCATCCCTCGTGGTTTGCCTCTGGCGTTCCCGTCGGTCGCCTGTCGCGACCGTTCAGGATCGATGACGCAATTCGTAGGCGAACAACCTGGCGTGCGCAACGGCGCCGCACGCGCAATGGCCGCCGCTCAGAGGCGGTCGGCGGCGCGCGACGAGAAGGGGTTTGAAGACCACGGATCCGCGCCCTGCAGGCCTTGGAAGCGGTTGTCGCTGCTCCCGCGGCTGCGCTCGGAGGCGCGCTTGATCTCCTGCTGCCACTGCCGATAGGAGACGAGCTGCTCGCCCGCCAGCGCTCCGGTGCCGCCGCTGTCGGAGATGTAGGGCTGCGGGTCGACGAACTGGCCGTTCACGATCACCGAGAAGTGCAGGTGCGCGCCCGTGGAGCGGCCAGTCGAGCCGACATAGCCGATCAGGTCGCCCTTGCGGACGCGCGTGCCGGGGCCCATCCCCTCGGCGAAGCGCGACATGTGCGCATAGAGCGTCTCGAAACTGTCGGCGTGACTGAGCTTCACCGTACGGCCGTAGTTGAAGTACCAGCCCTGGTGATTGATGACGCCGTCGGCGGCCGCGTAGATCGGTTCGCCGGTCTTGCCCTCGAAGTCGATGCCGTTGTGGAAGCCGCCGCCGCTCTTGCGGCCGTAGTAGCGCCGCGTGCCGAAGGGCGAGGACTGCCGCGCCTCCGGGCGCGGATTGGCGAGGGCGGTGCCGCCGAGGCGTCGGCCCTGATCGTCGAACCAGCCTTCCGGCTGGTTCTGGGGGGCGAACCACCAGAAGGATTGCCTCGCCGCGCCGTCGCCCAGGCTGGCCACGAGAACACGAGGCGTGCCGTCGACCGTGCGGCCCTGAACCACGTCGAGGCGAGCGGCGGCCGGTGCGAAGCCGGCAAGCGCCTGGGTCAGTTCCTTCAGCGCGGCCGGATTGGCGCCGGTCGGTGCCAGGGCGCTGGCCAGGGTGGCGCTGCTGGTCTTTACGGTCTTGACCGAATCGGCCACGACGGAGCGCGCGCTCGGTCCGACGGTCACCGGGGCCGAGCCCGGCAGGCTCGAGACGCGCTCGTCGTCATCCTCGGTGGCGCCGGGAGCGAGCTTGAAGCCGAACGAGCCGTCGGCGCCCCGCGAGAGGTCGACGGCCAGCGACTTGTTCGAATAGAGCTGGAGTGAGACGAGACGCTTCGGCTGGCCGGCGCCCTGGGGGGCGAGCACGGCGCGGCCCGAGCTGGCGGCCTTGACCTCGGGCTGGCTCAGAGCCTTGCCGACGGCGTCGGCGGCAGCCTGCGCATCGTTGGGATCGATCTGCAGGAGGATGAGCTGCTGGGCGACCGAGCTTTCGGCCGCGATGGAGAAGGCCTGGACGTCTTCGCTGGGAACGGGCGCCGGGGCCGACCGGGCCGCGGGCTTCTTGAGCTGGTTCTTGGAGGGGGCCTTCACTTGGGCCATCGCGCCCGCGGCGCAAAAAAGAGAGGAGACTGCAAGGGTCGCTGCCGTGAGGCTGCGGATGGTTCGCCAGCTATAGGCGCGTTGGAGACGCGTCATGTTGGACGTCATCGTGAGGCCGCTCCCGTTCCATTGAACGTTACGAATTGACGGTTGGGGCTACTGACGATCCACCGACTCCCCCAGTCGATGCCCCCTGCGTGCCCCGCTTGAAGGGCACTTTGGCCACGGAGTATCCACAAGTCCACAAAAAGTTGCAAAAATGCAACACCCGTGAAAAGTCCCTAACACGTTGAAAAGGTTATAAATTTAGACTCGGCGTTGGCGGTGATTGTCAAAGGTCACAGGAAGACGGCGCCTATTTTTGCTGCGTTGCGAATAAGCTCGCTTCGCGCAAAAAATCCGGCGGCGGATGCGAGCACCTCGACGTTGGCCGTGCGGGGATTGACCGATCCGACCCTTCCGCATAACCGGCTTGACGGAGCATCTGCATGACCGCGCCACCGGAGGAGGTGGCCCGTTCGTTGCGGGCGTTGGACGCAACGGTAGCAGCACAGGCGTGAGGAGAACGAGATGGCCGATCCGATCGAGCTTCTGATTCAGGGACGGGCGCACGATCTGGGAGGCGGCTTCGCGGTCCGCCGTGTCCTGCCCAGCGTCAAGCGGCGCACCGTCGGGCCCTTCATCTTCCTCGACCATTTCGGGCCGATGGACGTGCCGCCGGGTGGCGGCATGGAAGTCCGGCCGCATCCGCATATCGGCCTCGCCACCGTGACCTACCTGTTCGACGGCGGAATCTACCATCGCGACAGCCTGGGATATTCGCAGGCGATCCGGCCAGGCGACGTGAACTGGATGACCGCCGGCAGCGGCATCGTCCACAGCGAGCGCACCGAGCCCGAGATGCGCGCCACCGGCTTCCGCATGCACGGCGTCCAGACCTGGGTGGCGCTGCCCAAGACGCATGAGGAGACGGCACCGGCCTTCGAGCATGTCGAGGCCGCCCGGCTGCCGGCCTGGACCGAAGGCGGCGCCGCGCTGCGCCTCATCGTCGGCACCTATGCCGGCCGCACGGCGCCCACGACCCACTTCTCGCCGATCTTCTATGTCGGCGTGGAGATGACGGCCGGCGCCGCGCTGGCCGTCACGCCCGATCACGAGGAGCGCGCGATCTATGTCGCCGAAGGCATGATGGTTGTCGGCGAGAGCCAGCTCGGCGTCGGCGATCTCGCCGTGCTGGCGCCCGGCCAGACCGTCGAGGTGCTGGCCGGGCCGGAGGGCGCCAAGGCGATGCTGCTGGGCGGCGCCACGATCGACGGCCCGCGTCATATCTGGTGGAACTTCGTCTCCTCGAGCAAGGAGCGGATCGAGAAGGCCAAGGAAGACTGGCGCGAGCAGCGCTTCGCCATGGTGGCAGGGGATCCCGAGTTCATCCCGCTGCCGGACCGGTAGACCCGGCCGATAGAAAAAATCCGTCGCCCTGAGCGCAGTGAGCGAAGTGAACGCAGTCGAAGGGTCTCTTTTCCGGCGCACGACCGATCGAAGCGAAATGAGGTCCTTCGACTACGCTGCGCTCCGTTCAGGACGACGGGAATGTAACTCCCGCCTACTTCTTCTCGACGTTCCAGAAAACGGTGATGGGCGACTCGATGTTGCCCGTCACGCCCTTGCGCCGGGCCATCGGCTGCAGGAACTGGCCCAGCGGTACCGTGACGCCGCCGTCCAGGATGCGCTTCTGGACCTGCTCGGCGATCTCGAACTGCTTCTTCGGATCGCCTTCGCCGACGAAGGCCAGGCGGAGGCGTTCGATCTCCTCGTCGAGCGGCCAGCCGAACTGGGCGCGGTCGCCGCTCGCCTCGGCATAGTGGTTGTTGACCGGATCGATCAGCAGCACCGCGGCCGCGGCGGTCATGGCGATGTTCCAGCCGCCCTCCGACACCGGGACCTTCTTGGCCCGCCGGGCGACCAGCGTCTGCCAGTCCATCGACTGCATGTCGACCTTGAAGCCGCCGCGCTCCAGCAGCGTCTTGGCGACCGGCGCGAGATTGGTCAGGACGGCGAGGTCGGTCGACTGCAGCAGCACGATCGGCGTGCCGTCGTAGCCGGCCTCCTTCAGGATCTTCTTCGACTCATCGAAGCGCGATTCCAGTATGCCGTCGGTGCCGGCGGTATTCTCGAGCGGGGTGCCGCAGCCGAACATGGCCTTGCAGACCTTGTAGTAGCGCGGGTCGCCGATGACCGCCTGCAGGAAGTCCTTTTGATTGAATGCCATCATCGCGGCGCGACGGTATCGCACGTCGTTGAACGGCGGCTGCTTCCAGTTGAAGCGCAGGATGTAGGTCGAGCCGAGTTGGTCGGGAATGACGATCTCGACGTTCTTGTCCTTCTCGATGACCGGCAACAGGTCGTGCGAGGGCTGCTCGATCATGTCGATCTCGCCCTGCTGCAGGGCGTTGATCGCGGTCTGCGCGTCGGGGATCGAGACCCATTCGACCCGATCGACCTTGGCCACCTTGCCACCGGCCAGGCCCGACGGCGGCTCGGCGCGCGGCTTGTAGTCGGGATTGCGGAGATAGACGACCTTCTCGCCGGGCTTCCATTCGTCCTTCTTGAAGATGAACGGTCCCGAACCGGTCGTGTCGGAAATCTGCTGGGTGACCGGCGTCTCGGCGACCCGCTTGGGCATGATGAAGGGCGGAATCGAGGATGGCTTGGCCAGCGTCTTCAGCATCATGCCATAGGGCTGCTTCAGGACGATCTGGAAGGTCCGGTCGTCGAGCGCCTTCATCTCGCGGGTCTGCTTGCCCAGCAGGCCGCCCAGCGTGTCCTTGTCGGTGAAGCGCTTGATCGACGGCAGAACGTCCGCCGTCGTCACCGGCTGGCCGTCATGCCACTTCAGCCCCTCGCGCAGCTTGAAGGTCCAGGTGAGCTGGTCGTCGCTCACGGTCCAGCTCTCGACCATCTGCGGCCGCGGCTCGAGCTTGGCGTCGAGCGCGAACAGCGTGTCGTAGATCAGGTAGCCGTGATTGCGGACGATGTAGGCCGTGGTCCAGACCGGATCGATGATCTTGAGGTCCGACTGCATGACGGCTTTCAGGGTCTTGCTCGGCTGGGCATAAGCAGGCGCTGCGGCGAGCAGCGCGACGGCGGCGAACAGGGCACGGCGCAGCATGAAGGGCTCCCTTAATTGGACGCCGGAGGAGTCCAGCTCGTTTCTTCGTCGAGCGGATAGACGGGCCTCGGCAGTTTGGTCCAGGTGAAGTTCGCCAGTACCGGCGAGGTCAGGCCCGGACAATCGACTTCGTAGATCTGTTCCGGCTTGAAGAACTCGTCGAAGCCGCCGCGGAAGTGGCCGCGGCTCTTCACGACCACCGTCCGGGCCTGTGCAATGTCCAGGCCAAACATCTCGAACTGGCGCGGGTCCATGCACTGGCAGCGGATGCTGATGACGACGATCAGGATGCCGCCGAGATCGAGCAGCGCCGACGGCCCCATGTCGGCCGAGACGTTCTTCAGCACGCCGCGACGGCCGACATACTGGCCGTCGGAGAGCTTCACCACCTTGGCTTCGCAATCGAAGGGCAGGGAAAATTCCTGATGCTCCTGCGTATTGAAAGAGGCGTTGAAGATCGCGCCTTCGCCCAGCGCGTGCGCCTGGGCCGCGAGCGCCGCGTCGTTGAACACGCCGAAATAGACGCCCTGCGCCCGCGCGCCCTTCAGTGCGCGCAGCAGATAGGTGGTGTTGCCGCGGCCGCCGCCGCCGGGATTGTCGGCGACGTCGGCCAGGATGATCGGCTTGCGCCGCTGGTCGCGGCCGATGGCGGTGGCATGCTGCACCGCATCGGCCAGGTTCATCATCTCCCGCTTGAACCGTTCCCTCGTTCCCCAGGCACGCTGGGCGATGTCGAGCGCCAGGTCGGCCGCCGCCTTGGCATTGCCGTTGCGCGCCGTGACGACGGCGGTGAGGCCGTTCTTGGGACTGTCGCTGTAGGCGAAACCCGCCATCACCGAGACATTCAGGATGTCCCCGCCGACCTTTGTCTGGCCGTACTTGATGAGGTCGGCATAGGGACCGCGCGCCGTCAGCAGGGCGATCTGCGGCGGCACCAGCGGAATCTTGACCATCTCGACCGCGGTGCGTGTGCCGGCGAGCAGCTCGCGCATGTGCTTCGCGGCCTCGACGCCACGCTCGTAGATGTCGACATGCGGGTTCTCGAGATAGCCGACGAAGACGCTGAGATTGTCGGTCATGCGGCGCGAGACGTTGGCGTGCAGGTCGAACACGGAGACGATGGGTACGTCGGGACCGGCGACGCGGCGCAGCATCTCGAACAGGTCGCCGTCGGGATCGTCGGTGCCCTCCGCGAGTGCGGCGCCATGGCAGGATACGAAAATCGCGTCGACCGGCAGGACCGATTTCAGGCCGGCCTCGATCTCGGCGAGATAGGCCTTGAAGAACTGTTCCTCGACCGGTCCGCCGGGCTGCGCCAGCGAGACGCGCAGCGGCACCGGCGTCCAGTTGCCCGTGCGATCCATCTCGGTGAAGAAGCCCGGCAGGTCGGGCATGGTGATCGACTTGCCGGAGCGCGCCTCGCTCACGATACGGTTGCCGCGGATGTCGACGTCGTGTTCGAAATCCTCCGCCGTCGTCACCGGCGCGAACCGGTTACATTCGATGGCGAAGCCGAGAACGGCGATACGCGGATTGTCCTGGGACAAAGAAACCTCCTAGCGCGGTCGCGCGAGGAACGCGTCGACCAGCGCGTTGAATCTAGCGGCCTGCTCGAAATATGGCGAGTGTCCGGCCTCCTCGATGATCTGGGCTTCGCCGCAGGGCAGGCTTGTCGCGATGGCGCTTGCCAGGAACGGCGGGAAGACGGTGTCCTCGCTCCCCGCGATCAGCAAGGTCGGCACGCGAAACGTCTTCAAGTCGGCCAGCGTGCGCGTCGCGGTGCGGCGCAGGCCGGCGCGCAGCTTCTCCTTGTCGAGCGTGCCCGCCATCTCGTCGATGCTGCGATACAGGAGATGCAGCGCGGGGAAGCGCTCGGCCGCGCGTTCGCCCATCGCCGGATGGATCCCGCGCGCCAGGCCGGCGGCGATCGCGGCTTCGGATGCGGCGAACCAGGCATCGTACGCGCCGCCGCCGGACGGATCGCTGCCGCGGCGGTCGAGCGTGCCCGAGGTCGAGCTCAGGACCAGCGCCTTCACGCGGTCCGGATGGGCCAGCGCATATTCCAGCATCGTCCAGCCGCCCATCGATTGCGCGACCAGTCGCACGTCGGCAAGGCCGAGATGATCGATCAGGCCGGCGAGGTCGCCCGGATAGTCGGCGGGATCGACACCACCGGCGACCGCGTCGGACGGCGCGAAGCCGCGATGGGCAAAAGTCACGCAGGTGTAGCGGGGCGCGAAGTGCGCCACCTGCTGCCACCAGCTCAGGTGATTGCCGCCCAGCCCGTGCGCGAAGATCAGCGCCGGTCCGCTGCCCGCGACCTCGTAGTAGAGATTGCCGAACGGGCGCTTCAGCCGCCCGACGGTGCGGGATGGCGCGGCGTAGGAACTCATGCGGAGCGTCTCCTCTCAGAAGAGGATCAACCTAGCAGACCGTTGGAAATGGCGGAGTCACGACGAATAAACGAAACAAACGAAATAAACGAAACAATCGAAGCCAATGTCGCAGCCCCTGAATCCTGTGCCGCGGCGAGCGCTGGCGCAACAATATTGCTCTTGGGTGCTTCGTGACGGCCATTCAAACAGCCTGCTGGAGCCCTGATTGCCGAGCGGGCAGCGGCCCGCGGCGAAGACGAACGCGCTTTCGAACGGCGAGCCGGCGACAGGGGAGCCGCCTTCCGTGCACCGCTGTCCTCAGAGTCTGGCCGGAAATGAAAGCAGCTAACAACAGGCTATGAATAGCCCCGATAGCCTCACCCCGAGGAGCATCGCGCAGCGATGCGTCTCGAAGGGTGGGGACGCGCACCTTGCCTGTTGCCCATCCTTCGAGACGCCGCGCCAGGCGCGGCTCCTCAGGATGAGGTAAGTGCTTCAATCGATTCAATTCATTTCCGGCCAGCCTCTCAGAGGAGGGGCTCGGTATTGAACGCTTCGAGATCGGTCGTGAGATCGGTGAACCAACCTTCCATTCCGGCGATCAGCTCGTCGGCGATGTTTTCAGGATCATCGGTTGCAACCATGCCGACGACCCGGCGCGGCTGGTTGAACACGGTAATCTCGCGTCCTCTCACGCCCAGCAACTGGCCTGTGATCGTCCTGGCCTTGGGCAAACAAAGCGCCGTCACGAGGTTTGCGACATGGTGCGCGCCGACCCTCAGCGCGCGCTCCTTGTAGGGTTCTTCAGCCTCGTTGGCGGGCTGGAAGCTCTCGGTGACGCGGGTGCGGGCGAACGGCGCCACGGCATTGGCGGTAATCTGCGCCGGCGCGAGGTCCATCGCGGTGACGCGCGTGAGGCCGAACAGCCCGGCCTTGGCGCTGGCATAGGCCGCCTGGCCTAGGGTTCCGTAGAGGCCCGCGGAGGAGACGATGTTGACGATGCGGCCCCAGTCGTAGCCGTCCCTGCCGCCACGGGCCGACCTGTCCTGCTCGCGCATGACGGCGGAGGCGGCGTTGATCAGGTAGAAGGCTGCGGAGAGGTTGGTGCGGATCACCGCGTCCCAGTCGGCCGGATCGGCGCGGAAGACCGGAGCGTCGCGCAGGATGGCCGCATTGTTCACGACGATGTCGATGCCGCCGAACGTCTTCACCGCGAGGTCGACGAGCTGCTTCGCTACGCCCGGCGAGGCGACGCTCTCGGTGAAGGCGATCGCCTTCCTGGCACCGGCCTTGTCGTTCAGTTCCTGGGCCGCGGCGCGCGCCACCTCGGGGTCGCCGCCGTCGCCCGCGATCGAAGTGCCGTTGTCGGCCACGACGACCTGTGCACCCGCGGCGACCAAAGACTCGACGATGGCGCGGCCGATGCCGCGGCCGGCGCCGGTGACGATGGCGACGCGGCCGTGCAGGAGACCGCTCATTGGTCCGCGCCCGTTTTCTTCCCCGCGCTCGCCATTTCTGCGGCCGTGTAGAAGGCGTCGGCATGGATATCGGCGCGCCGCATACCACGCTGTTCCAGCAGCAGGGTCGCGGCCTCGACCATCACGGGCGGGCCCGCGAGATAGGCCGTGCAGCCATCGACCTCGTCGAAGTCCTGCGCCACGGCCTCGTGCACCAGACCTTGCCGCAGGCTCGACTCACCGCCTTCGCTCAGCACCGGGATGAAGTGCAGGGTCTTGTGCTTCTCCGCCAGCGCCGCGAAGTGGTCGTGCAGATAGAGGTCGCGTTCGCTGCGGACGCCGAAATAGAAATAGATGTGCTGTGGCAGTTCCTTCTGCAGCGCCCGCTCGATGATCGACTTGATCGGCGCCATGCCCGAACCGCCGGCCACCGCGATGATCGGGCCGCGATGGCTCTCGCGCAGGTAGGAGGCGCCGAACGGGCCTTCGACCCGTACGCTGTCGCCGACCTTCAGCTTTTCCCACACATGGGCGCTGGTGGCGCCCCCCGCCGTACGGCGGATATGGAACTCGAGGATCGGGTCGCCCGGCACGTTGGCCATCGAATAGTCGCGCGGCGGGCAACCCTCGAAGGTCACCGAGGCGAACTGGCCGGCGGAGAAGTCGAAAGGGCCGCCCGAGGCGATCTCCAGCCTCACCCGCTTGATGTCGTGGGTGGCGTCGTCGAGGGCCACGACCCTGCAGTCGAGCAGGCGCCGGGGATGGACGAGCAGATCGTCCTCCTCCTGCCATGCGACTTCGCACGCGTCCCCCGGCACGGCGCGGCAGGCGAGGATCAGACCGCGCGCCTTCTCCTCGTCGGAGAGTGCGAACTCGGAATAGCCCGCCATCGTCACCTCGCCCTTCACGAGCAGCGACTTGCAGGCGCCGCAGTTGCCGGACTGGCAGCCGAACGGATAGGAGATGCCGGCGTCGAGCGCGGCTTCCAGGATGGTGGCGCCGGCCGGCACGTCGATCGTGCGGTCGGCCGAGGCGATGCGGACTTTGAAACTCATCTGGTGCGGCGGCACATGGGTCGGCTCCCGAAACAGTCCGCGTCTAGCGCTCCGGCGAAGGGCCGTCCACCTGCCAAGCTTCGCCGGGCGTCCTTTCGACGACCGAAACCCGGCCCCCGATCGATCTCCTGGAAAAGGTGCAGGCTCCCGCGCGTCCGTTATAGTCCCCGCCCCATGAGCTCAGCCCATCCCGACTTCCAGAACTTCCCCAAGGATCTCATGCACGATTCGGAGATGCTCGAGATCCTGCGTGCCAATCCGCCCGAGGCGGTGAAGACGCTCAACGGCGAACTGCTCGATATCGATTCGGCGCGCGGATATGCGCGGTTCCGCTTCGAAGTCGTGCCGGCCTTCTGCCATTCGCAGGGCCGCGTCTGCCAGGGCGGCTTCCTGACCGGCATGGTCGATAGTGCCATGGCAAACGCCGCCATCGTGAAGGGCAAGCTCGGCGTCGCCGTGCCGACGCTCGAACTCAAGATCAGCTTCTTCGAGGCGATGGGACCGGGCATCGTCTATGCCGAGGGTCGCGTCCTGCGCTGGGGCGGTTCGGTCGGCTTCCTCGACGGGGACCTCAAGGACGAGAAGGGCCGCCTGATCGTCCACTCGACTTCGACGATCAAGATCGTACGGCCGAAGCTGAAGGCTTAGACTCTATTGCTGGGGGCGCGCGTTCCAGTGCTCGGCGATCTGGCGGCGGGTGGCGAACCAGGCGCCGCCCTTCTGCTTCATGTGGGACACGATGCGGTCGAGGGCGGCGATGCGGCCGGGGCGGCCGATCATGCGCAGGTGCAGGCCGATCGACATCATCTTCGGGAAACGCTCGCCCTCGGCCCACAGCGTGTCGAACGCGTCGGTCGTGTAATCGGCGAAATCGCGCGCGGAGACGAAGCGGTGGAAGCCCTGGTGATAGTGCATGTCGTTGGTGTCGAAGCTGTAGGGCAGCACCAGGTGCCGCTTGCCCGCGACCTCGACATGGAAGGGCAGGTCGTCCGAATAGTCGTCGCTGTCGTAGAGGAAGCCGCCTTCCTCGACGAGCAGGCGGCGGGTGTTGGGCGACGGCGTCGAGCGGGTGTGCCAGCCCACGGGGCGCGTGCCGGCGATCTCGGTCAGCGCCTTGACGGTGCGGGCGATGATCTCGCGCTCCTTCGCCTCCTCCATGTGGGCATGCTTCTCCCAGCGCCAGCCGTGGCAGGAGATTTCATGGCCCCGCGCCACCGCGTCGTGGATCAGCCAGGGCGAGAGTTCTGCCGCGAGGCCGCAGGTGCTCACCGTGGCCGCAACGCCCAGCCGCTCCAGCGAGTCGGCGATCCGCCACCACGCTGCCTTGGTGCCGTACTCGAAATGCGACTCCATGCACCGGTCGGGGACGCCTAGAACCTCGTCGGTGACCTCGTAGACCTTCTCGTTGTGGGCGTCGCCCGCCGACAACGACATCTCCGCGCCTTCCTCGAAGTTGATCACGAAGGAGACGGCGACCCGCGCACCGCCGGGCCATTGCGGATCGGGCGGCGTGCGGCCGTAGCCCTTGAGATCGCGCATCGCGGTCACGACTCCCGATGGCCGATGATGTCGGCCAGGGGACCGGCGAGGCCCTTGGAGTCCTTGGCGGCAGGGCGGCGATAGGTGCCCTGCGTGGCCTTGCGCGGATTGAGGCGCACCAACCCCTCGGCCATCGTCACCGCAGCCTGGATGCCGTCGACCAGCGGTACCGGCACCCTGTCGCGGATCGTATTGGCCATGCCGGCCAGAGGTGCGCCTGCGAGGATCACGACATCGGCGCCGTCGTTCTTAACCGTGCCGAGGGCGAGGTCGATCAGCACCTGTTCCTTCTCGTGCTGCACGTCGTCGATCGAGCGGAAGCCCTCGTCGGGCGTACGGATCGCGGCGCAGCGGCCGGACATGCCGTGCCACTCGACGATCTCGGCAAACCACGGTTCGAGTGCCTTGGCGAAGCTCACGATGGCGAACCTGCGGCCGAGCGTGCAGGCAACCAGCATCGCGGCTTCCGCCATGCCCACGACCGGGAAGTCGAACAGCTCGCGCGCGCCGCCGAGGCCGGGGTCGCCGAAGGCGGCGACGATGGCTGCATCGAAGGTGCCGCGCCGTTCGGCCAGCATCTCGAGCATCATGGCGCTGCCGATCGCGGCTTCGGCGCGCGTGGCGATGTAGGGCACGCCGCGTGGCGCGGTCATGGGCAGCAGTTCGGTGCCCGGACTGGCGACCAGCTTGCCGGCGGTCACGAGCCGGTCGGTCACGCCGGTCGACGTGTTGGGATTGGCGACGAGGATTTTCATGGCGGGACCTTAACCGATGGGGGCACGACCCGCGCGCTGCCACAGCCGGTCGGCGACGGTCTGGGCCCGGGTGACGATCTCGGCGCCGTCGACGCGCGTCGGCTGGCCGCCGGCCAGGACGATGCGGCCGTCGACGATCACCGTGTCCACGTCGCGGCCCGAGGCGCTGTGGACCAGGACGCCGTAGCCGTCGACCAGCGGTGCAAGCGACGGCGAGCGGTTGTCGAGCAGCACGATGTCGGCGCGCTTGCCGACCTCCAGCGAGCCGATTTCGCTGCCCATTCCGAGGGCGGCCGCGCCTTCGCGGGTTCCCCAGTCGAGCACGGTGCGGGCGTCGAGCACGTTGCCCTGGCGATCGATGCGCTGCATGGCGATCGCCCAGCGCATCGCCTCGATCAGGTCGCCGGAGAAGGTGTCGGTGCACAGCGCGATGCGGGCGCCGGCGTCGCGCAACTCGACGATCGGCGCGATGCGGCCACCCTTGGCGTTGCCGATGGGGGCATGCGCCACCGTGATGCCGGCCTTGCCGCACAGCTCGATGTCGGCGCGCTCCATATGGATGCAATGGGCCGCGATCAGGCGCTCGTTCAGCAGGCCGAGCTTGTCGAGCAGCCGCGCCGGCGTCATCCCGCTGCGCGCCTGCACGGCCTCGACCTCGATCGGCAGCTGCGCCAGGTGGGTATGCAGGTTTCCGCCATGGGCCTCGGCCAGCCGGCCGACCTCGCGCAGCAGGTCGTCGGAGCAGGTATCAGGCGCGTGCGGGGCCCAGTCGCAGCGGATACGGCCACCGTCGTGGCCGTTCCAGCGCTCGATGAGTTCGGCGTTCTCGCGCAGGCTGGCCTGGCCGACCTCGACCCTGTGCTCGTAGCGGCCGACCGCGAGGGCCGCCGGGTCGGCATCGTGCACGCGGCCGGCGATCACGGCGCGCAGGCCGAGTTCGGCGGCGGCGCGGGCACACGACGACGGATAGCGATAGTAATCGACCACGGTGGTGCAGCCGGCGCGCAGCAGCTCGTACATGCCGAGGCTCGACAGCGCGTAGGCGTCGTCGGCGTCGAGCCAGTGGCCCTGCGGGATGCCCGGCGTGTACATCGGCGCGAAGCCGATATCCTCGATCATGCCGCGCGTGATCATCAGCGGCGTGTGGTTGTGCACGTTGACCAGGCCCGGAATCACCAGCCGGCCCTTGCCGTCGACATGCGTGGTCGCCGACCAGCGTGCCTCGAGCGCCGCGGCCGGGCCGATGTCGACGATCCTGCCGCCGCTCACCGCCAGGGCGCCGTTGCGCAGGATGCGGCCGTGCTCGTCGAGGGTCAGCACGAGGTCGCCGCCGACGAGCAGGTCGCAGGGTTGGGGATCGGCTTCGTTCATCTAGAAATCCGCCATCTTGCGCAGGCCGACCAGCCGGTCGCCGACGATCAAAGCGAGGATCGCCAGCAGCACGAGGCCGGCGGAGATGGCGGCGATGGTCGGATCGGGCCGCTCCTCGACATACTGCAGCATCTGGATGGGCAGCGTCTTGGTCCAGGCATCGGTGAAGAACATCGAGATGGGGTAATTGTCCATCGAGGCGAGGAACGCGAACATGCCCGAGGTCAGGAAGGCGGGTGCAAGCGACGGTACCAGCACGCGCGTGAGCGCCGCCGGGTAGGAACAGCCCAGGGTGCGGGCCGCGTCGATCAGCGAGAAGTCGAACAGCGACAGGGCGCCGACCACCGTGCGCACGATGTAGGGCAGGGTGATGACCACGTGCGCGACCAGCAGGCTGGCATAGACGTCGCGCAGCCCCATCGCCTTGAAGCCCTGCAGCATGGCGATGCCGATCACCAACCCCGGCAGCATCAGCGGCGACACCAGGAAGGTCGAGATCGTCTCGCGGCCGGGAAAGCGCCCGCGCACCAGGGCGATGGCGCACAGGGTGCCGAGGACCATGGCGACGGCGGTGGAGACGGCGGCGATCTGCAGCGAGACCAGGAGGGCGGGCAGCAGGCCGCGCATGCCGGCCAGTCGCTCGTACCAGCGCAGCGACCAGTCGGGCGGCGGCAGGGTGAACACCGTCGAGGAGCCGAACGAGACGGCGATGGTGACGATGAGCGGCGTCATCAGGAAGACGACGGTGAAGCCCGCGATGGCCCAGACGAAATACTGTGTGCCGCGCTCGACGGCGGTCATGACTGGCTGCCTCCGATGCGGCGTGCCAGCCAGGTCGAACCCACGACGATCGACACGGCCAGCACCAGCAGGATGACGGCGGTGGTCGAGCCCAGTTGCTCGTTGCGCATCAGCAGGAAGGAACGGCCCGTCAGGGTGGCCAGGGTCTGGAAACGGTCGCCGATCAGCAGCGAGGGGATGACGAACATCGAGACGCTCATCGAGAAGACGAAGGCGACGCCCGAGACGATGCCCGGCAGGGTGAGCGGTAGGGTAACATGGGTGAAACGGTAGAGCGGCGTGGCGCCCAGGGTCGCGCCGGCCTCGCTGAGGCGCGGATCGATCAGCTTCACGACGGAATAGATCGGCAGGATCATGAAGGGCAGGAAGATGTTGGCGGCGCCCAGCACCAGCCCGGTCTCGGTGAAGAGCAGGCGCTGCGGCTCGTCCCAGAGTCCGAGCCCGACCAACGTCTGCGAGACGATGCCGTCGCGGCGCAGCACGATCTGCCAGGCGAAGGCCTTGACCACGGCGCCAACCGAGAGCGGCAGGATGATCGAGACCAGCATCACGATCTGCAGGACCGCGCCGGCTCGTGCCAACGCGAAGGCAGCGGGATATCCGATCGCGAAGCAGACCACGGTGACCCAGGCGGCGACCCGCAGCGTGTTGCCGACGACGCGCCAATTGAACGGATCGCTCAGGAACGCGACGTAGGGCTGGATCGTGAGCCCGCCCGGCCCCGTAAGGCTCTTCATGAACAGCCAGAGCAGCGGAAAGGCGTAGACGACCAGCAGGTAGAGGACGGCCGGTGCTGCGAGAAGGGCGACGGGATCCCGCCACGCCGAGGGAGAAGCTCTCGTCGTCATGGCGCCGGGTAGATGAGCGTGTCGGCGACGGCCCAGCCCAGCCGGATTTCCGTGCCGGGGGCGGGAAGCCCATCCGAAAGGTCCGCGGTCTCGACCATGAGATGGTCGCCGTCGCGTGCCTCGAAATGGAGCTGGACCTTCGATCCCTGGAACACCGCGTCGCGCAGGCGGGCGACCAGCGCATAGTCGCCCGGTGCATCGACCGTGATCCGTTCGGGCCGCACCGCGAGCATCACGGAGGCGCCGGGCACGAAACTCCCGGGCGCCCGCAGGGGGCCGAACGCGGTGTCGACGATGACCTGATCATAGTCCTGGCCGACGACCGTTCCGGCGAGGCGAGAGGAGAGGCCCACGAATTCCAGCACGAAGGCGGTCGCGGGTGAGCGGTAGATGGTGGCCGGCACGGCAAGCTGCTCGATGGCGCCTTTGTTCATCACCGCGATGCGGTCGGACATGGTGAGCGCCTCGTCCTGGTCGTGCGTCACGAACACGGCAGTGATGCCGAGTTCCCGCAACAGCCGACGCAGCTCGATCTGCATGTTCTCGCGTAGCTTGCGGTCGAGTGCGGAGAAGGGCTCGTCGAGCAGCAGCAGCTTGGGCTGCACGGCCAGCGCGCGGGCCACCGCGACCCGCTGCTGCTGGCCGCCCGACAGAGCGCGCACCGAACGGTCGGCGAAGTCGGTGAGGTGGACCAGCGAAAGGAAGCGCTCCACCGTCGGAGCGATCTCAGCCGTGGGATGCTTCCGCGCCTTGAGACCGAAGGCGATATTCTCGGCGACCGTCAGGTGCGGAAACAGCGCGTAGTTCTGGAAGACGACGCCGACGTCGCGCCGGTGCGGCGGCCGCGATCCGATCTCCTCGCCGTCGAGGCGGATGGTGCCGCGGTCGGCTGCCAGCAGGCCGGCGACGATGCGCAGCAGGGTGGTCTTGCCGCAGCCCGAAGGGCCCAGCAGCGAGATGAACTCGCCGGCGGCGACCTTCAGGTCGACGCCGCCGAGCACGGTGACGCCGCCGAAGGCCTTTTCGGCGCCGGCGACGTCGAGAAACGAATCGGAAATCACGACGCGGCTTCGACTACATCGCCATGTCGCGGTCCCAGCGTTTCACCCAGTCGGCGCGATTGTCGGCGACGAATTTCCAGTCGATGCCGAAGATGGTCGCGTTGGTCGGCGCCCCGGCCGGCACCGGTGTGTCCTTGTTGGTCGGCAGCGAGTAGGTCGCGGCCGAGAGCTTGGCCTGGATTTCCGGCCCGATCATCTCGTTGATATAGCCGGCGGCCAGTTCCGGCTGCGGTCCGCCCTTCACCAGAGCGACGCCCGACGGCATGGCGAAGATGCCTTCCTTCGGGACTGCGATCTCGACCGGCGCGCCGGCGGCCTTGCGCTCGAGGGCGACCTGCGAGATCGCGCTCGAGATCATGAAGCCTTCGCCCTGTTCCAGGAGATTGTAGGCCTGCGGCATCTGGGTGTAGGCGGTCAGCAGGTTGGGCTTGATCGTCACCAGCTTCTTGAAGCCGGCCTCGATGTCCTTCTGCGCCTCGGGCATCGGCTTTCCGGTGGCCAGGAACGCTGCCATGAACAGGTTGGCGAGGCCCTCCGTGTTCTGCAGCGACGGCAGGATCACGCGGCCCTTGTACTTGGGATCGTAGGCGTCGGCCCATGAGGTCGGCGCGGTCTTCATGGCCTTCGGGTTGTAGGCGATGCCGAGCCAGGGCTGCAGGTAGTTGCACCACATCCCGTCCATGTGGATCGTGCCCGGCTTCAGGGCGGCGAGGTTGGGGACCTTGGCGGCGGTCAGCGGATCGAGCAGCCCCTCGGCGACGGCCGGGATCATGACCGGATCGTCCATCATGACGACCGACAGATACTGCTTGTCCTTGTTCTTCTGCATCTTCTCGAGATTGACCAGCGAGCGAGAGCCCTCGAACACGACCTTGCAGGAGAACTTCTTCTCGACGACCGGCGCGATGATGGTCTCGACGAAGCCCTTGTGGCTGGCGGCACCGCCCACCACGAGTTCCTTGCCTTGCGCGCGCAGGATGCGCGGAGCGGCCAGTGCCGCCGTGGCAGCACCTGCGGCCGCGAGGACGGTGCGGCGGTTGAGGACGGCAATCTTTGACTTGTTCATAGGCAATTCCCCCTGCTCGAAGGCGGGGAAGCAAGGACCGTGCCGAGCCTTGTCATCCTGAGCGAAGCGACGGATTTCGCGTTAGCCAGGGAGTACGTTGGTCGTTGCGTCAGGTCCTTCGCGTCGCTCAGGACGACAGCGGCTTTGCCTATTGGCCCTTCAGTCGGGCCACTTCTTCTTCGAGTTCCTTGATCCGCCGGGCGAGCTGGTCGACGGCCGGGGCGATTTCAGCCTCGGTGTAGCGCGGCACGATGTGCTGGCGGCAGTTGATGTCCCAGGCCTCGATGGTGAAGGCGATCGCCCGCTGCGGCCGGGCGGCATAGGCCGGGTCGACGAGGCGTTCCATCAGCTCGAGGTCGCCTTCGACGATCCGTGCCCGGCCCCAGAGTTTCAGTCGCTGCTGAGAGGCGAAGTGCAGGACGAAGAGGTGGGCGCGGTCGTTCTCCCGCAGGTGGCCGAGGGAGATGTACTGCTGGTTGCCGGCGAAATCGGCGAAGGCGAGCGTATGCGTGCCGATCGGCTTCAGGAACCCCGGAGGCCCGCCGCGGTGCTGTATATAAGGTCTGCCGTCGGCGCTGGCCGTGGCGAAGAAGAACGTGTCGATGACGCCGAGGAAGCGACGGAGATCGTCGGTGATCTCCGTGTTCCAGGTTCGGCCCTCGAACTGGGGGCGCGATCCGAGACGTGTCTGCTCCGCCTTCACGCCGGCTGAGAACATCACGTCGTCGGGATCGCTCATCCCAGCCGCTCCATCGTTACCCCAGCTTCTTGCCGAGCTCGCCCGCGATTTCCTGGATGAACTGCCAGGCGACGCGGCCCGACCGCGATCCGCGCGTGATCGACCATTCGACCGCCCGCTTGCGCAGCTCGTCCCTGGGGATGTCGAGCCCGTAGAACTCGCAATAGCCCTCGATCATCGTGAAGAACGTGTCCTGGTCGGCATTGTGGAAGCCGAGCCACAGGCCGAACCGGTCCGACAGCGAGACCTTCTCCTCGACCGCCTCGGACGGGTTGATGGCCGTCGAGCGCTCGTTCTCGATCATGTCGCGCGGCATCAGGTGGCGCCGGTTCGAGGTCGCGTAGAAGACGACGTTCTCCGGCCGGCCCTCGATGCCGCCGTCGAGCACGGCCTTCAGCGACTTGTAGGCGGCGTCCTGCCCGTCGAAGGAGAGGTCGTCGCAGAACACGATGAAGCGACGGCTCGAATCGCGGATCATGGTGAGCAGCGCGGGCAGGGACGGGATGTCCTCGCGATGGATCTCGATCAGGGCGAGCGGACCCGGCGGGCCGCCCATCTCGCGGTTCACATGGGCATGCACCGCCTTGACGATCGAGCTCTTGCCGGCGCCGCGCGAGCCCCAGAGCAGCGCGTTGTTGGCCGGCAGGCCCTTGGCGAAGCGCCGCGTGTTCTCGACCAGAGTCTCCTTCTGGCGGTCGATGCCGACCAGAAGGTCGAGGTTCACGCGATTGACCTTGGGCACCGCTTCGAGGCGATGGCCGGCCGCATGCCAGACATAGGCTTCGGCCGCGCTGATGTCGGCGCCGGCGGGAAGAGGCGGCGCCAAACGGTCGAGCGCTGCCGCAATGCGTGAGATAGTGGCTTTAAGGTCTTGATCCATCGTTGCCGGCTGCTGAAAAGGGGGCGACCATATCGTCCCCCGCTTGCATTGCAAAGCGGGCCGAGACCGCTATAGTCCGCGCGCTTTTTCGACGGCCGGAAGACTCGGGAGCAGAAGATGTTTATTTCGCAGGCGTGGGCGCAGGGCACGGGTGGCGGCAGCGGGGATTTCCTCGTTCAGCTGTTCCCGCTGGTCCTCATCTTCGTCGTTTTCTACTTCCTGCTGATCCGTCCGCAGCAGGCCAAGGTGCGTGCCCAGCGCGAGATGCTGGCCGGCGTCAAGCGCGGCGATCGCGTCGTGACCGGCGGCGGCATCATCGGCCTCGTGACCAAGGTGATCTCCGACAACGAGGTCCAGGTGGAACTTGCCGAAGGCGTGCGGGTTCGCATCATCAAGCAGACCATCACGGACATCCTGACGCGCGGCGAATCGGTGCGCGGCCCGAAGGAGAGCAGCGAAGAGGACGACAAGCCCATGCTGCCGCCGCCGGCCCCGGCTGCGGAGCGCAAGAGCCTGCTGGGCAGCCTGTTCGGCGGCGGCAAGAAGTAACGGCCGCAGAAGGGCTTAGGTCGGAATGCTCAACCTTCCGCGCTGGCAGACCATCGTCATTGCCGGCATCACGCTCCTGTCGGCGCTGTTCGCTCTGCCGAACCTGCTGCCGGCCAGCGTGCTCCAGCACCTGCCAAACTGGTACGCGACCAGCCGGATCAATCTCGGCCTCGACCTGCGCGGTGGCGCCCATTTCCTGCTGGAAGCCGACCTGCGCTCGGTGCTGACCGAGCGCCTGACCAACCTGTCGGACGCGGTGCGCGCCGAGCTGCGCAAGCAGCAGGTGCCGTTCCGGGACGTGACGGTCGAAGCCGGCAAGAACCTTGTGGTCACCCTGCGCGACGAGGCGAACCGTTCCAAGGCGCTCGAAGCGATCCGCGCGGTCGATCCGGCCCTGGCCCTGTCGGGCAGCGGCGACACGATCCGGGTGGCCTATTCCGAGCAGGAGCTGGCGAAGCGCAAGAAGGAAGTGATCGACCAGTCGATCGAGATCCTCCGCCGCCGCGTCGACGAGACCGGTACGCTCGAGCCCACGATCACGCGCCAGGGCGACGAACGCATCCTGCTGCAGGTCCCCGGCATCAAGGACACCGGCGACCTCAAGCGCAAGATCAACCAGACCGCCAAGCTGACCTTCCATCTGGTCAACGAAGACCTCGCGGCGACCGGCCAGAACATCCCGCAGACCGTGCCGCCCACCACCTTCCTGGTGCCGACGCGCGAAGGCATGCTGGAGCTGCGTCGCACCAATCCGAAGGCCTGGGAGGACATCCAGGCCGCCAATCCGCGCCTGTCGCCCGAGCAGATATGCCGGCGCTACCAGCCGCAGTGCCTGCCGGTCCTGAAGCGCGTGGTCGTCGGCGGCGAGGACCTCGACGATTCGAAGGCCACCTTCGAGCAGCAGCAGGGCGGCCGACCGATCATCAGCTTCACCTTCAATTCGGCCGGCGGCCGCGCCTTCTGCAACGCCACCCGAACCAACATCGGCAAGCGGCTGGCGATCCAGCTCGACGGCGAGATCATCAGCGCCCCGGTCGTGCAGAGCGCGATCTGCGGCGGCAGCGGCATCATCACCGGCAGCTTCACCACCCAGCAGACGCAGGAGCAGTCGCTGCTGCTGCGCTCCGGCGCACTGCCCGCGACGCTCACCATCATCCAGGAAAGCACCGTCGGCGCCGACCTCGGAGCGGATGCGATCCAGGCGGGAACCGTCGCGGCGCTGGTCGGCACGCTGCTGGTGGCGATCTTCATGTTCGTGGCCTACGGGCCGGTGTTCGGCGGTTTCGCCAACCTCGCCATGCTGGTGAACCTCCTGATGGTGTTCGCCGGCATGTCGATCCTGGGCGCGTCGCTGACCCTGCCGGGCATTGCCGGACTGGTCCTCACGGCCGGCCTCGCGGTCGACGCCAACGTGCTGATCTACGAGCGCGTGCGAGAGGAGAAGGCGCTGGGCCGGTCTCCGTTCAGCGCGCTCGCCACGGGGTACGAGAAGGCGATGTCGGCGATCATCGACGCCAATCTCACGACCCTCATCGCCGGCCTCCTGCTGTTCGGCTTCGGCTCCGGGCCGATCCGTGGCTTTGCGACGACGCTGACGCTCGGCATCATCACCTCGATGTTCAGCTCGACGATCTTCACGCGCATGCTTCTCGCGGTGTGGGTGCGCTGGCGCCGCCCCACCGAACTCGTGATCTGAGGCGAAGCCATGTGGAAGCCCGTTCGCCTCTTCGCCTTCAAGAAGAAGTTCGACTTTCTGGGGCAGCGCCGCGCCGCGCTGGTCATCTCGACGCTGATCAACATCGTGTCGATCGTCGGCGTCCTGACGATCGGCCTCAACTTCGGCATCGACTTCAAGGGCGGCATCGCCATCCAGGCCAAGGCCAAGGACGGCAAGGCCGAGCTCGACCAGTTGCGCAACACCGTCGGCGCCCTTGGTGTCGGCGAGGTGTCGCTGCAGGAATTCGGCGATCCCAGCACCGTCCTGATCCGCGTCCAGCGCCAGGAGGGCGACAACCAGTGCGTCGCGGGCGCCCAGCGCGTGATGCAAAAGACCGCCGGCCAGGGCTGGCAGGTGAAGCCGGGTGCCGCCGGAACGGGTGACGTCGAGTTCACGTCGCCGACCGCGCTCGACGGGGCCAACTGGCGCGATGCGGTGAGCCGCGCCGGCCTGACCCTGCAGGAACGCCAGCTGCCACGTGGCTCGACCAACACCGCCACGATCGACATGTCGGTCGAGCAGCGGGCCGAATGGTGCCAGCAGGTCGCGATCAAGCTGGTCGAGGATGCGATCGGCAGCAACTACGAGCTGCGCGGCACCGAGTCGGTCGGTCCCAAGATCGGCGACGAGCTGATGCGGAGCGGCATCTGGGCCGTGATTGCGACCATGTTCGCGATCGCCCTCTATGTCTGGGTGCGCTTCGAGTGGCAGTTCGCGATCGGCGCGCTGATCGCGATGCTGCACGACGTGATCTCGACGGTCGGCATCTTCGTGCTGTTCCAGCTCGATTTCAGCCTCACGGCGCTCGCGGCGGTGCTGACGATTGCCGGCTATTCGATCAACGACACCGTCGTGATCTTCGATCGCGTGCGCGAGAACATGCGCCGCTACAAGAAGATGCCGCTGCTGGATCTACTGAACCACAGCATCAACGAGACGCTGTCGCGCACCTTGATGACCTCGGCGACGGTGTTCGTGGCGGTGGGCGCGCTGGTGCTGTTCGGCGGCCCGGTCCTGCACAGCTTCTCGGTCGCCATGCTGTGGGGCGTCATCGTCGGCACTTATTCCTCGGTCTGGGTCGCCTGCGCGGGCCTCGTCTATCTCGGCCTGCGCGCCGATCAGCTTCGTCCGGCCGAGGAGAAGGCGGACAAGGGCGACAAGACGGAGCAGGCCGGGGCGTGAAGCCGCCGCTCCCGGGACCCGCCGACAAGACCCTGCCGACACCCGATCCGGCACAGGTTCAGTACATTCGCAACTACGGTCCCGGTCGCTTCATGATCAGCGACAGGGAATGGCGGTCGCCCGTACTCGTGACGCCGACGATCACCCATCCGTGGGCGATCGCGCGCATCGAGGACCTTTCCGTCGACAGCCTGGCGCCCTTGCGCGAAGCCGCGGTGCCGACGGAACTGCTGGTGCTGGGCTGCGGTCCGCGCGCCGTGTTCGTTCCGCCGGACCTGCGCGCGGCCCTCAAAGCCGCCGGCATGGGGCTTGAGGTCGTCGATACGGGATCCGCCTGTCGCATCTACAACGTGCTGCTGGCCGAAAGCCGGCGGGTGGCGGCGGCCCTCATTCCGCTGTAGCGGGCGAGGGGGCGGGCCCCATGAAGACGGGGCCCCGTGGGGCCCCGTTTGCGTGCTCGGACCGGGTCCGTCAGATCGGGGCGTTCTGCTGGGCCACCATGCAGTAGAGCATGCCGATCGAGAACATGGTGTTGAAGCGGCTGGCATAGAGCGCCTTGGTGGCCGCTGCAGCTTTCTCCTCGGCCGTGGCTTCGACGAGGCCCAGGACCTTCTGCTGGTTCGGCCAGATGATGAACCAGACGTTGAAGGCCATGGTCAGCGCCATCCACATGCCGATGCCGATCATGATGAAGCCCGGACGCAGGGTCAGCGCCTCGACTATGTACTTGTTCATTGCGGCCAGCAGCAGGCCGGTGACGACCGTGGCAAGGGCGGCGTAACGGAACCACCAGAGCACGGTCGGGGCGATGAACTTGGTGATGGCGGTCCGGCTCTCGGCCGGCTGGATCTTCGGCATGGTGGGCACCTGCACGAAGTTCAGGTACCAGAGCAGGCCGACCCACATGACACCGCAAACCACGTGCAGCCACCGCATGATGACCGTCGCATAGGCATGGTCCACCTTGATCGACTGTCCGGTCACCAGTCCGGCGCCCACGACGATCACGATCAGGAGCACGACCCCGGCGGAAACGGTTCGTCCAATCGAGGTAAACACGGCACCCATGTTGAACGTCCCCTTTTATGTCATTGAAGGGACTAATGAATCCCCGATCGCCCTATCCTAGTCTCAAGCCGATCTGCGTTCAACTGTCGCACCTTATCGTTTGAACCCTGATGCCCAGTTATCCGTCCAGCTCCTACCGCGCCGCCGAGTCGTCGCACCGCTACGTGCTCGATCTGGTGCGCGCGGCAGACCGGGAGCGCTTCCTCGGCGCCCTGTTTGCGCCGGAGCCCCGGCGCAGCGGCCTTCTCGCGCTGCTCGCTTTCGATCACGAGCTGGCGCGGACCCGCAGCGTGACCAAGGAACCGATGCTGGCGCGCATCCGGCTGGAATGGTGGCGCGAGGCGATGGCGGAAGCCGCCGGGAGCGGCAAACCCCGCGCCCAGCCCATCGTCGACGCGCTCGCGGAGACGGTCCGGCGACACGGGCTCACGCTCGAAAGCCTGGTCGGTCTGATCGACGCGCGCGAGGAGGAGATCGAGGGACCGCTCGACGTCATGCGCGCCGGCCATGCGCTGGCCGACCTCGAACTCGCCGTCCTGGGGGTCGATGATGCGGCGTCGCGGCAGGCCGCCCACGCGGTGGGCGCGGCCTGGCTGATGGGCGACGGCGCCGAGCGCGACCAGCTGGTGGGCGATGCGCGCGCGCTACGCCGCAAGATCGATCCGGCCGCCCTGCCGATTCTCCTGCCGGCGCTTTCGCTCGGCCGGCCGCTCGGGCCGCTGCGGCGGCCGCTGGCCTATTGGTGGGCAGCGAGGCGCGGGCGATACTGAGGGGGCAACCCGGGAGGAAGCGTGGCACGCGCGAAGGCAAACGGTATCGAGATCGAGTACGAGACGTTCGGCAGCCGGCAGGATCCAGCCCTGCTGCTCATCATGGGCCTGGGCGCCCAGCTCACCCTCTGGCCGGAATCGCTGTGCGAGGGGCTGGCCGAGCAGGGATTCTTCGTCGTGCGCTACGACAATCGTGACGTCGGCCTGTCGACCGACTTCGACGAGGCAGGCCTGCCCAACCTGATGGACGCCTTCGCCAAACTGATGAAGGGCGAGACGGTCGATGCGCCGTATCTGCTCTCCGACATGGCCGCCGACGCGATCGGGCTGCTCGACGCGCTGGGCATCGACCGGGCGCACATGGTCGGCGGCTCGATGGGCGGGATGATTGCCCAGGTCATCGCCGCGACCCATCCGACGCGCACCCGTTCCCTTGTGTCGATCATGTCGACCAGCGGCCGGTACGGCCTGCCGGCCGGCAAGCCCGAGGCGGTGGCGATGCTCTCGGCACAGCCCGAGGGGACGGAGCGCGAGCAGCTGATCGCCCATGGCATGAAGCTGCGCACCGTCATCAGCGGCCCGGGCTATCCGACCGACCCTGCCGCCATGCGCGCCCTGGTCGAGCGCAACGTCGACCGGCGCTACTATCCGCCGGGCGCCGCGCGGCAGTACCTCGCGATCATGGCCTCGGGCCCGCGCGTCGATCTCCTGAAGACGGTGAAGGTGCCCACCCTGGTGCTGCACGGCGAGGACGACCCGCTGCTGCCGGTCGAATGCGGTCGCGACGTGGCCGCTCTCGTGCCCGGCGCGAAGATCGAGACCTTCCCCGGCTGGGGACATGACGTGCCCGAGCAGATGGTGCCCAAGCTGGTCTCGAGCATCTCGAGCTTCTGCAAGACAGTCTGAGGAGCGCGCCATGAAGTTCGGCATCTTCTACGAGCATCAGCTGCCCCGGCCGTGGGGCGAGAAGAGCGAGTATCAGCTGCTGCAGGATTCGCTCACCCAGATCGAACTCGCCGACCGGCTGGGCTACGACTATGCGTGGGAAGTCGAGCATCACTTCCTCGAGGAATATTCGCACTCCTCGGCGCCGGAAGTGTTCCTTGGGGCCGCCAGCCAGCGCACCAAGCGCATCCGGCTGGGCCATGGCGTGATCCAGCTCACGACCAACAACCCGCACCGCGTCGCCGAGAAGGTCTCGACGCTCGACCTGCTCTCGGGCGGGCGGGTGGAACTCGGAATGGGCGAGGCGGCGGGACCGGCCGAGCTGCATCCGTTCAATATCCGGGTGCGCGACAAGCGCGAGCGCTGGGAGGAGGCCGTGAAGGCCATCGTCCCGATGTTCTCGAAGGAGAGCTGGGAATTCCACGGCCAGTACTACGACTTCCCGGCGCGCAACGTGATTCCCAAGCCGTTCCAGAAGCCGCATCCGCCGCTGTGGGTCGCTTGCTCGAACATCGCCACCATCGGCAAGGCCGGCGAGTGGGGCATGGGGGCGCTGGGCTTCACCTTCGTCACGCCGGAAGCCGCGCGGGCCTGGGTGCACAAGTACTACAACAACCTGCTCAACAACTCGAAGAAGCTCGCCGACTATCCCAGCAATCCCAACGTGGCGATGGTCTCGGGCTTCATGTGCGCACCCACCGACGAGGAGGCCGAGGCCAAGGCCGCCGGCTGGACCTTCTTCATCTTCGCGCTCTCCTACTATGGCCGCAAAGGCGTCGATGCGCCGGGCACCTCCAACCTGTGGGACGAGTACCAGGCTTGGCGCGGCGGACCGGAAGAGAAGAAGGCCCTCGAATCGGGCCTCATCGGCTCGCCGGAAACCATCCGCAGGAAGTTGCGCCAGTTCCAGGCCAGCCGCGTGGATCAGGTGATCCTGCTGAACCAGGCCGGCAAGACCAGCCACGAGGATATCTGCGCCTCGCTCGATCTCTTCGCCCGTGAAGTGATGCCGGAATTCCATGCCGCCGAGGCCGAGCATGCCGTCTGGAAGCAGAAGGTCCTGGACCGCGAGATCGTGCTCGAGGACCTCGACGTGGCGAAGTACGACATCTTCAGCCACCAGAACGAACACATCGTCCGTCTCACGCCCGAGCAGCTGAAGCAGAAGATGGCCGAGAAGGAGGCCGCGGCGAAGCGCGCCTGAGCGCGCTTCGGCCGTTTTACCGCGCCGGAGGCACCTGCGTGCGGTACCAGTCGAGGATCTCCGCGCCGGTCCACATGACGACGCCCTCGTGGCCGAGAATGTAGTCGTAGAGCATCTCCAGATACTTGATGCGGTGCGGCACGCCCGTGAGATAGGGGTGGATCGAGATCGCCATCACGCGCGGTGCGGTCTTGCCGTCGAGGTAGAGCCGGTCGAACTGGTCGCGGCCGCGCCGGAAGATCTCGTCCGAGGGTTGCTGCTGCACGGCGCTCATGACGACGTCGTTGATCTCGACCGTGTAGGGCACCGAGACGATCTCGCCGTGCTTGGTCTTCAAGGGCAGCGGCTGTTCGTCCATCACCCAGTCGGCGACGTATTCGATGCCGGCTTGCACCAGCAGGTCGAGCGTCTCGTCGGTTTCGGTGAGGCCGGGGCTTTCCCAGCCGCGCGGCGGCTTGCCGGTGAAGTCCTTGATGGCGCGGATCGTGTCGGCGATCGCGCTCTTCTGGTCCTCGACCTTGTGCATAGGCTTCTGCACCCAGCCATGGCCCATGAAGTCCCAGCCGGCCTCGTGCGCGGCCTGGCAGGCCTCGCGGTAGAGTTCGCAGGCCGTGCCGTTCACCGCGAAGGTCGCCTTGAGCTTGCGGGTGGTCAGCGTCTCGAGGAATCGCCAGAAGCCGACCCGCATGCCGTACTCGTGCCACGCCCAGTTGGGCACGTCGGGCAGAAGAGGCACGCCCATCGGCGGCGGCAGGACGGTGCGTGGCATCGCCCCGGCCGGACTCCAGTTCTCGACATTCACGATCGTCCAGACGGCGACGCGCGCATCGTTGGGGAGGCTGAGCCGCGGCCGCTTGTGGATCGGCAGGTACGGCGTGCGGCCGCGGACGCTGTCTCCGGTGTCGCGCGTCATCGCCCGGGCTACGCCTTGTTCGGGTTGATCAGGAACTTCTCGCCGGTCGCGCGCTTGGCGTAGGCGGTTAGGTTCTGCAGGTCGAGCGCTTCCGGCAGAGAGATGGTCCGGGTGTAGTGGCTGGCGAAGGTCGTCTTGAGCGAGTTCACGACCCTCTCGCGCAGGCGCAACTGGTCGGGCCGGCCGATCTTCTGCAGGAACGGCGTCAGCAGCCAGCCGCCCACACCCCAGGCCATGCCGTAGTTGCGAGACAGCTCGACCGGACCGGTGCTGAGGCTGCCATAGACATACACCTGCTTGTGCACCGAGGAGCCGTAGCGATTGTAGGTCGTGGCGGTCTTGTTGATGGCGATTTCCATCGCGGTGAGAATCTGGCTGGCGAGCTTGCCGCCGCCGATCGCGTCGAAGGCGATGGTGGCGCCGGTCTCGACCAGCGCCTGCACGAGATCGTCGTTGAAGGTCGCGGTGCTCGAATCGACGACGTGCTTGGCGCCGATGCCCTTCAGCAGCTTGGCCTGCTCGGCGCTGCGCACGATGTTGACGAGGCCGATCCCGTCCTCGTTGCAGATCTTGACCAGCATCTGACCGAGATTGGAAGCCGCTGCCGTGTGGACCAGCGCCTTGTGGCCCTCGCGCTTCATGGTCTCGGTCATGCCGAGCGCGGTCAGCGGATTGACGAACCACGAGGCGCCCTCGGCCGCCGTCGTGCCGGCGGGCAAAGGCTGGCAGTCGCGTGCGTTCAGCAGCCGGTACTGCGCGTACATCGAGCCGCCGACCATGGACACGAGCTTGCCCTTGAGCGCCTGCGCGGCGTCGGACGAGCCCGCCTTGATCACCGTGCCGGCGCCTTCGTTTCCGACCGGGAGCGATTCACCCAGGCGCGTCGCCAGGAACGGCAGGGCGGCCGCGGACACCGGCGCCGTCACCTTGACGTCATCGCCGCTGCCGGTCGACGTGGCCTTCGAGAGATCGGCGGGACCGGTCAGCAGGCCGAGATCGGACGGGTTGATCGGCGTCGCCTCGACCTTGACCACGACCTGGTCGGGGCCGGGCTCCGGCACGTCGACCCGCGCGAGTGACAGTTCGAGCTGACCCTCGGTGGAGATCAGGGAGCGAAGCTGCAGTCCCGATAACTTGTTGGCGTCGCTCATGTAATATCTCCCATTGGTTTGAAGGCGCGCACGATGCCAAGCGCGATCAGGTCGAACAAGCCTTTCCTGTGCGACGGCGCGCCCGGTTTGATGACGGTCTATGCGGAATTGAGCCGGTCGAGGTAGGCCGCGAACATATCCCCCATCGCCGAGGCCAGCCGCTCGACCTCGGCGGCGGGGCGGGCTTCTTCCGAGACCTGGGCGCCGACCGCGCCCAACGACATGATCATGATGTCGGCGGCGGCGCTGCGCTCCCGTGGCGTTGCCCTGGGCAGGGCTTCGCGCATGAAAAGCATCACGTGGCGACGACCGGCCTTGCGGTGCGCCTCTGTCTCCGGGGCGTCGCGATAGAGCGGGGCTGCATCGGCGAGAGCGATGCGGAGGGCGGCTTCCTCGACTTCCGATCTGAAGAACGCCCGCACGATCGCGCGCAAGCGTTCGGTCGGCGGCAGGGTGCGGTCGGCCAGCATGGTTTGCAGAAGGCCGCCCGTCTGTTTCCATTCGTCGGCCTGCAGCCGGAAGAGGATTGCCTCCTTGTTGGGGAAGTACTGGTAGAGCGAGCCGACGCTGACGCCGGCCCTTTCCGCCACGCGCGCGGTCGTGAAACGTCGCGCGCCGTCCTGCGTCAGAACACGAACTGCCGCCTCGAGTATGTCCGAAACGAGTTGCGCCGAACGGGCCTGCCGGGGCTCTTTTCGTGAGGAGATACGGGGTGTTTTGCGAGGGGGCATGGACGGGCGCCTGAACGCGAATACCAAATGCGACGAATCATTCGTATTTTGCGCGCACACACACTCTTTGGAAAGACCGATGAACAACACCCTCATGTCTTCACCGCTCTCGTCGGTCCTCGACGGACTGTTTGCGGAGGCCGAAGCCTCCATCGCGGGCATTCGCCAGGAGATGGCCACGCTGTCGCCCGAGGAACGGGCGGCCATGATGGCCAGCAAGACCGAGTACCGCGTCTTCTACGAGCGGGCGAAGGATTTCCCGCTGGCCGTCTCGCGTGAGACCGGCACATTGCTCTACATGCTCGCACGCTCGACCGGCGCCCGGAACATCGTCGAGTTCGGCACCTCGTTCGGGGTCTCGACACTGCACCTCGCCGCCGCCCTCAGGGACAATGACGGGGGACGCCTGGTCACGAGCGAGTTCGAAAGCTCCAAGGTTGCGCGCGCCCGGGCCAGCTTTTCTGCCGCCGGCGTGGCCGATCTCGTCGATCTACGCGAGGGCGATGCGCTCGAGACGCTGGCGAAAGGCCTTCCGCCTTCGATCGATCTCGTCCTGCTCGATGGTGCGAAAGGGCTCTATCCGGCCATCCTCGAGCTGGTGGAGCCGCACTTGCGGGCCGGGGCCCTCATCGTTGCCGACAACGCGGACTGGAGTCCGGAGTATCTGGCCCGCGTGCGGTCGCCTGTGCAAGGTTATCTGTCGGTGCCGTTCGCCGAGGATGTCGAGCTGTCGATGCGCCTCGGCTGATGCCTCAGCCGGTCCATGCCCGTCGCGTGGTCGAGAAGGCAAGCACGGCGGAGAAGGCCACGATGCCCAAGGCCACGCAGGTGTAGAGGCCCGAGACGCCCCAGCCGAAATGGTCGAGGGCCAGCAGGCTGCCGCCACCCGCGATGGTGATGCGCGTCAGGTTGGCGGCGACCGGCCAGATCATTTCGCCGGTGCCCTGCGAGGCGAAGTAGAGCGCCATGGCCAGGCCGAAGAAGCCGTAGGCCGGCCCGACGATGCTGAGATAGTGGCGGCCCGAGGCGAGCGCGGCCGGATTGGTGGTGAAGAGGCCGAGCCAGAGGTCGGGCCAGAGTGCCACGATGAGGCCGATGGTGGCGGCGACCGCGCCCGCCATGAAGGCGCCGGTCCAGGCCAGGCGCTGGGCGCGGGCATATTGCTTGGCGCCGATATTGGTGCCGACCAGCGCAGTGAGTGTGGCGCCAATGCCGAAGCTGATCGGGATCAGCATGTATTCCAGCCGCGAGCCGATGCCGTAGCCCGCAATGGCGGCGTCGCCTTCGCGCCCGATCAGGCCGGTGACGACGAGCACGGTGCCGTTGGTCAGGATCACCACCAGGCAGGCGATCAGCCCGACCTTCAGGATGTCGCGGAACGCGCGCCAGCGGAAGCCATCGACTGGCCAGCGCAGACGCAGCGGCGCCTTCACGCCGGTGAGCTTCGAGAGCATCCACGCGGCGGCGAGGGCGAAGGCGATCACGGCGGCGATGGCAGGGCCGCGGATGCCGAAGGCGGGCAGGCCGAACCATCCCAGGGTCAGGGCGCCGGTGAGAGGGATCTGTATTCCCGCCGTCACGACCAGCGCCAGGCCGGGCGTCTTCATGTCGCCGGTGCCGCGCAGGACGGACGCCATCGAGTTGGCGACCCAGTGGGCGACGCAGCCCGAGAACAGGATGGTGGCAAAGGCCTCGGCACGATCGAGGGCCGCACCGCTGCCGCCCAGCGCGCCATAGATCTGCCGGCCGAAGCCCACGAACAGGATGCCGAACAGCGCCGCCATACCGATCGCGATGGCCAGTGCATGCGCCGCCGCGGCCTCGGCGGCCGCCTTGTTGCCCGAGCCCAGGGCGCGGGCCACCGAGGAGGAGATGCCGCCACCCATGGCGCCCGCCGACATCATGCCGAGCGTCATCTGCGTCGGGAACACCAGTGCCAGGGCGGCGAGGTCGACGACGCCGAGCTGGCCGATGAAATAGCCGTCGGCGATGCTGACGAGGCTCTGCATGGCCACGTTCAGCACGTTCGGGGTGGCGAGGGTGAGGATGGTGGGCACGATCGGCCCGGCCAGCATCATCTGCCGGCGTTCTGCGGGAGTCATTGCAGGCGATTTAGCACGCGCCGCGCCGCGTGCTCGCTAACTTATCTCATGGGCTAGGGAGTTTTGTCAGCGCTTCGCGCGCTGCGATACGACGGCCTCGGCGAGCTGGTCGATCGTCACGATGTCGGCCGCGACGTGCATCGGGATGGTGACGTCGAAGCGATCCTCGAGCTCCATGATGACGTCCATGATCGTCAGCGAATCGACGGTCAGTCCTTTCGAGATGACCGTCTGCGGGGTGATCGGCTTGCTGCCGACATTGTACGGCGCCAGAAGGCTGAAGATCTCGCGCATCACGTCGTACTGCAGCGAAGGCGCGCCGGTGAGGGAAGTATCGGGGGCGATCAGTTCCTGAACGGCCTGCATGGGTCACTCCTCGAAACGGGGTGAACCCATTTCAGCCCGACACGGTCCGGATGTGAAATAACGTTTGGTTACCCACTGTTGCGGGACATTACGGAGTGTTTCTGCCGTTCAGCCGCTGTGAACGATTTGTCTGCCTCACTCCGCCGCGAGAGGCGTCGGGTTCAACCAGTCGTCGAAGTCGCGCAGCGCCCGCACGGCCATGGCCTGCTTGCGCTCCTTGCCCTTGAAGCTGCCGGCGATCGGCGGGAACAGGCCGAAATTGATGTTCATCGGCTGGAAGGTCGTGGCATCGGCGCCGCCGGTGATGTGGCCCAGCAGCGCGCCCATTGCCGTGGTCGGCGGCGGCGGTGCCTGCGTGCGGCCCAGGCGCTCGGCCGCCGCGAACCGCCCGGTCATCAGGCCGACGGCGGCGCTCTCGACATAGCCCTCGCAGCCGGTGATCTGGCCGGCGAACCTGAGCCGCGGCATCGCCTTGAGACGCAAGGTGCCGTCGAGCAGGCGCGGGCTGTTGAGGAAGGTGTTGCGGTGCAGGCCGCCCAGCCGCGCGAACTCCGCCTTCTCGAGTCCGGGGATGGTGCGGAAGATGCGCGTCTGCTCGCCGTGCTTCAGCTTGGTCTGGAAGCCCACGATGTTCCACAGCGTGCCCAGGGCATTGTCCTGGCGAAGCTGCACCACCGCCCAGGGGCGATGGCCGGTGCGCGGATCGCGCAGCCCCACCGGCTTCATCGGGCCGAAGCGCAGGCTCTGTGGTCCGGTCGAGGCGATGACCTCGATCGGTTGGCAGCCCTGGAAGTAGGGCGTGTTGTGCTCCCACTGCTTGAACTCGGTCTTCTCGCCGGCCAGCAGCGCCGCCACGAAGGCCTCGTACTGCGGCTTGTCCATCGGGCAGTTGAAGTAGTCGGCGCCGTCGCTGCCCTCGACATTGCCGGGACCGACCTTGTCGTAGCGCGACTGCTTCCAGGCGATCGACTGGTCGATGCTCTCATGGTGGACGATCGGCGCGATGGCGTCGAAGAAGGCCAGCGAGTCCTCGCCGGTGAGCTTGGCGATGGCCTCGGCAAGCGCCGGCGAGGTGAGGGGGCCGGTCGCTACGATCACGCTGTCCCAGCCTTCGGGCGGCAGGCCCGCCACTTCTTCGCGCTCGAGCGTGACCAGCGGATGGGCAAGCAGGGTTTGCTGCACGGTGGCCGAGAAGCCGTGTCGGTCGACCGCGAGTGCGCCCCCGGCCGGCAGCTTGTGCGCATCGGCCGACCGCATGATCAGCGAGCCGGCGCGGCGCATCTCCTCATGGATCACGCCGACGGCATTATTGGCGGCATCGTCGGAGCGGAAGGAGTTGGAGCACACCAGTTCGGCAAGGCTATCCGTGAGATGCGCCTCGGTCCCGCGCAGCGGCCGCATTTCGTGCAGCACCACCGGCACGCCCGCCTGCGCGAGCTGCCAGGCCGCCTCGCTGCCTGCGAGGCCGCCGCCGACAATGTGTACGGGCTTGGTGCTTGACGTCATGCTCTCCGACCTGAAACCTGCGCCTCCTTACAATGGAGGGTCTGACATGGCCATCAAGTTCCACAATCCCAAATCCGTGTCCGTGGCCGGCAAATACAGCCTCGGCGTCGAGGTCCCGCCCGAGGCGCGCGTGCTCTACGTTTCGGGCCAGGTCGGCGTGGATTCTGCGGGCAAGCTGCAGGACGGGATCGAGGCGCAGAGCGAGCAGGTCTGGAAGAATATCAGCGAGGTGCTGAAGGCCGGCGGCATGGACTTCCGCGACATCGTCAAGCTCACCGTCTTCCTGACCGACAGCCGGTTCATCCCCGCCTTCCGCGAGGTCCGCGGCAAGTATGTCGGGCAGGAACCCTATCCCGCGTCCACCCTGCTGGTCGTGGCCGGCCTCGCCGATCCCTCGATGCTGGTCGAGGTCGAAGTGGTGGCGGCGAAGTCCTAGACCGACCGGAGACGGGTGTGCTTCGCCTCGAAGCCGTCGCGCGGAACGCCTTTCATGTGAGCGTGAATGCGGCGTCGGAGGCGATTACGCGGGCGGGTGGCTGGGTCTCCGGCCATTCGCTGCTCTCCGACGCGATGGCCGTCCTGCAGTTCGAGATTCCCGGCGATCGCCTGAAGGAGCTGGTGGACGAGCTTGGTGCGCGCGGGCTGAAAACGGAGCTTCCACTTGAACCGTCGGACAGCCCGAAGGAGGTCGCCGGACGCCTGACGCTGTTCTTCATTCAAGGAAGTGGCAACCTGCGCCGCGAGGTGCCGCCGTTCCAGTGAACGCGGTTCCCGCAGAGGCGTCTCGAACTCGTTTGGAAGTGTGGGAAAGGAACGTCGGGAGCGGCCTGATCGGGGTCATGCCCAACTGATGCGACCCGCAGTGACCGCTCCCGCCGTGCCGTTCGCGTCTGCCGCTATGCCGATGCCCGAACGATTGCCTCGACAATCACTGCGGCACGTTGCTTGGGTGGATTCATCAAAACCTCCCTACTGAACGTGACGATGGAATTCACGCACCGGCGGGCGCGGCTGTCAATGGTGTTTCGCGACGGCGGACTCGCCGGCCGGTGGATGCGGTGCCATTATCGTCTCTTCGAAGTCGAGGCAGGCGCGCGTTGGTTCCCAATATCAAGAAGCCCGTGGTCGGGGTGATCGGCAATTCAGGCGTGATCAACGACCGCCACAACGTCCAGCTCGTGGGACAGCGCAACATGCGGGCGGTCGCGGACGTCGCCGGGGCACTGCCGCTGATGTTTGCCGGCACGCCCGACATCACCGACATCGAGGCGCTGCTGGGCGCGGTCGACGGCATCCTGCTCACCGGGGCCCGCGCCAACGTCCATCCGACCCGCTTCGGGGCGGAGCCGCATCCGGCCCACGAACCCTACGACCAGGAGCGCGACGCGATGGCCCTGGCGCTGATCGACGCCTGCGTCGAGCGCGGCGTGCCGATCTTCGGCATCTGCCGCGGTTTCCAGGAAATGAACGTGGCTTTCGGCGGCTCGCTGCACCCCGAGATCCGCGAGATTCCGGGCCGCCTCAACCATCGCATGCCGCGGCTGGAAAATGGCGAGGTCCATCCCGATCCCACCGTCGTGTTTGCCGACCGGCACGAGGTCCAACTCGTGAAGGATGGCTATTTCGCGCGGCTGCTCGGCTGCGAGTGCATCCGCGTGAACTCGCTCCATGGACAGGGGATCCTCGATCCGGGCGCGCGCGTCGCCATCGAAGGCGTGGCGGAGGACGGCACGATCGAGGCGATCTGCATCTCGGAGGCTCCGGCCTTTGCGGTCGGCGTCCAGTGGCATGCCGAGTACGACCCGCAGAGCAACCCGATCAACCGCGCCCTGTTCCAGGCGTTCGGCCAGGCTCTGCGCGAGCATATGCGCTCCTCCTGAGGCTTAGATGACGGACAAACTCAGAGTGGGATTGGCCCAGCTCAATCCCAAGGTCGGCGACGTCGCCGGCAATCTCGCCAAGGTGCGGGCCGCCCGCGCGGAAGCGGGCCGGCAAGGCGCCGACCTCGTGCTCACCACGGAACTGGTGCTTGCGGGCTACTCGCCCGAAGACCTGGTGCTGAAGCCCGCCTTCCAGCAGGCCTGTCACGACGCGGTCGAAGCCCTGCGCGCCGACACCAATGACGGCGGTCCGGCCCTGTTCGTCACGACGCCGTGGCGCGAGGGCGAGAAGCTGCACAATGCGATCATCGCGCTCGACAAGGGCGAGATCATCGGCAAGCGCTTCAAGGTCGACCTGCCGAACTATGGCGTGTTCGACGACAAGCGCATCTTCGCGCCCGGTCCGATGCCGGGACCGCTGGTCTTTCGCGGTGTCCGAATCGGCGTGCCGATCTGCGAGGATGTGTGGACACCCGATGTCGTCGAATGCATCGCCGAGACCGGCGGCGAAATCCTGCTGGTGCCGAACGGTTCGCCCTATGAGGCCGGCAAGACCGACGTGCGCGTGCAGCTCGGCGTCAAGCGCGTGGTCGAGAGCGGCCTGCCCTTCGTCTATCTCAACCAGGTCGGCGGCCAGGACGAGGTCGTCTATGACGGCGCCTCCTTCGCGCTGGGCGCGGATCGCTCGCTCAAGGCCAAGCTCGCCTCCTTCGCGGAAGAGGTCGCGACGATCGAGTTCCGGCGGGGTGCCGGCGGTTGGGAATGCCAGCCCGGTCCGATCGCGCGCGAGCTGGGCCAGATCGAGTCCATCTACCAGGCGATGGTGCTGGGGCTGCGCGACTATGTGAACAAGACCGGCTTTCCCTCCGTGGTGATCGGCCTCTCGGGCGGCGTCGATTCGGCGATCACGGCGGCGGTAGCGGCCGACGCGCTGGGCCCCGATCGGGTGCACGCGATCATGATGCCGTCGCCCTATACCAGCCGCGACTCGCTGGAGGACGCCGAGGCCTGCGCGCGGGCGATCGGTGTGCGCTACGATATCGTCGACATCGGGCCGGCGATGGAGGCGTTCTGCGGCATGCTGGCGCCGCTGTTCGGCAACCGGCCCGAGGACGTGACCGAGGAGAACATTCAGAGCCGCGCCCGCGGCGTCACCCTGATGGCGGTGTCGAACAAGCTGGGCGGCATGGTGGTGACGACCGGCAACAAGTCGGAGATGGCCGTCGGCTACGCCACTCTGTACGGCGACATGTGCGGCGGCTTCAACGTGCTGAAGGACGTCTACAAGACCACGGTCTTCGAACTCTGCCGCTGGCGCAACGCGCATCTGCCCGCAGGCGCGCTCGGCCGCGCGGGCGTGGTGATCCCGCCGCGCATCGTCGACAAGCCGCCCTCGGCCGAATTGCGGCCCGACCAGAAGGATTCCGACTCGCTGCCGCCCTATCCCTCGCTCGATGCGATCCTGAAGGGCCTGATCGAGCGCGACCTCGACACGGCGGCACTGGCCGGGGAAGGCCACGATCCGGCGACCGTCGATCGCGTGTGGCGCCTGCTCGAAGGCGCCGAATACAAGCGGCGCCAGGCACCGCCCGGCGTGAAGATCACTTCCCGCAACATCAGCCGCGAGCGCCGCTATCCGATCGTGAACGGGTTCAGGGGGCAGGGCGCAGGAGTCGTGAGGTGAGTGACGAACTCGGACGTCTGGCTACCCGCCAGTATGATGTGACCCTGCCGGACGGCACACAAGGCAGGCTGGCCTTCGCGCTGTGCGATCTGACCCAGGACAATGCGCTCGCCCAGCATGCCCGTCGGCGGAAGGCCGTCGCCTTTGGCCTGCTGAGCTTCGCGGAGCTGCCCGACGCCCCGCGCAATGCGCTGCTCTGGGTGCGGACGCGGGACGGCATGGAGATGACGACGGCGGATGGCGACGACCAGCCCGGCGGCGATCTCCAGCGACTGGTCGCGCGCCACTTCATCGTGTTCTTCGACGAGATCAAGGACCTGGCGCCCGAACTGGCGACGCTGCCCTTCCATCTCAAGGATGGCCCCGGCGCCGCATGACCGGGCCCCTGCCGTCTCGCGTCAGGTCAGGGCGTCCCCATCGGTTCTCAGCGCCCGCCGCCCGAAATAGTGAAAGGTCGCCTCGACGGCGCGCTTTTTGAGGCGATAGTCATGCGCTTCGCGGGCGAGGGCGGGCGGAAGGGGCTTGATAGGTGCAACCGCCTCGGCCATCAGCTGCAACTTGGCCGCCCGCTCGATGAAAATGGCGAGCACGCAGGCTTCCTCGATCGTCGCGGCGGCGCTCAACTGGCCATGATGCGCGAGGAGGATGGTCCGCTTGTCGCCCAGCGCCTTGTGGATGATCTCGCCTTCCTCGTCACCGACTGGCGGGCCCGGCCATTCCGGCAGATACGCGCAGTCGTCGTGGAACATCGAGGTGTCCATGTGCGAGGCCACGAGCGGCCGGCCAATCATGGACAGGGCCGAGATGTGCGGCGGATGGGTGTGGACGATGGCGTTCACCGACGGCCTGTGCCGGTAGATCCACAAATGGAAGCGATTGGACGGATTGACCATTCCTTCGCCTTCCAGGAGGTTCAGGTCGTCGTCGACCAGCACGATGTTGCTGCGGCGCGCCTCGTCGAAGCCGAGGCCGAACCCGAGCATCCAGTAGGTGCCGGGCTTGTCCCCTCGCGCCGTGATCTGCCCGGCGATCGCCGATTCATGGCCCTCCTGGGCCAGAATGCGGCAGGTGAGCGCGATCTTCTCGCGCAGCGACCAGGGCGGCGGCGCCAGATGGGCATCCATCTGGGCGCTGGTCCGCGCATAGTATTCCGACTTCTCTCGGATGATCGGCTGCATTCTTTCCTCCTTCGACTTGCTGTTCATTCGGGGCGGACGCCGGCCTCGCGTGCGACAGCGCTCCATTTCACCATCTCGCGATCGACATAGGCCGCGAGCTCGGCGGGGCTGCTCGCGACCACTTCGGCACCCTGCTCGGCGAGCTTTGCCTTCATGTCGGGATCGGTGAATACGGCGCGCGCTTCCTGCGCCAGTCGCTCGACGATCACGGCCGGGGTGCCGGCGGGCGCAAACAAGGCATAGGCATTGTCGGCCTCCAGCGAAGGGTATCCGGCCTCTGCCGTCGTCGGGATGTCGGGCCAGGCGCTGCTTCGCTTCGGCTGGGTGACGGCAAGGGCCCTCAGCTTGCCCGCCGCCACGTGCGGGCCAAGGGCCAGGGCGGTTTCGAAAGCCATCGGCACTTCGTTGGCCAGCAGCGCGTTCACGGTCGGCGCGCCGCCGCGATAGGGCACATGCACGATCTGCAGGCCGGCCAGCTTCTTGAAGAGCTCGCCGACGAGGTGGAATACCGTGCCGTTGCCGGCCGACCCGAAGTTCGTGACCGGACCTCCGGGCCGGGCGAGGGCCACGAGTTCGGCCACCGTCTTGGCCGGTACCGCCGGATTGACCGCGAGCATGATCGTTGCCGAGGCGAGCAGCGAGACCGGCGCGAAATCCTTACGCGTGTCGTAGGGGAGCTTGGCGTAGACGTTTGGATTGATGACGTGGCTGGTCGGCACGACCATCAGCGTGTGGCCGTCCGCGGCGGCCTTGGCCACCACATCCGTTCCGATCGTCCCGCCGGCACCGCCGCGATTCTCGACGATGAACTGCTGCTTCATCCGCTCGGTGAGGCGCTGCGCCAGAAGCCGCGCGACCACGTCGGTGCCACCTCCTGGCGGGTACGGAACGATGATCCTCACCGGGCGGTCAGGATAGGCGACGGCGGATCCCGACGCGGACAGGACAAGGGGCAGGGACATCAGCATTGCGGCGGCGAGGCGGGCGAGAATGGTCATGAGGGCTCCCACGAGCCCGGCAGGCGCAGGGCTCCAAGAATGGCATATGGTATACCAAATGCAAACACCGTGCCGCGTGCCCGAGCCTAGTCTAGGTTAGGCGGATGAAGACCAAGAAGACGAAGAAGAGAGCGCCCAGCGCTCCGTCAACGCCCAGGACGAAGCCCGACGCGGGGCAGATCGTGGTGCCCCTCATGTTGGGCGAAGTCATCGCCCGACTGCGTGACATGATCGCAAATGGTGATCTGGAGCCCGGCCGTCCGATCCGGGAGCGCACCCTGGGGCGCGAGCTGGGCGTGTCGCGCACGCCTCTGCGCGAGGCCTTTCGGGTATTGGCGGGCGAGGGGCTGATCGAGATTCGGCCGCGTCTCGGCGCGCGGGTCGCGCGGTTGAGTGCCCGCAATGCCGATCATATCTTTTCCGTCATGGAGGCGCTGGAAGCGCTCGCTGGCGAACTGGCCTGCCAGAACATGTCGGACGCGGACCTGGCCGAGCTGCTGGCCCTGCACAAACAACTCGTGGCGAGCTATCGCGCGCGGCAGCGGGATCGCTTCTTCACAGTGAACCAGCGGCTGCACGAACGGCTGATCGAGGCCGCGCAGAACCCGGTGCTCTCTCGGATCTATGCCGGTCTGGACGGCCAAATGCGCCGCGCGCGCTACATGGCCCTCAACACGCCGGCGCAATGGAAGGAGGCTGTGCGCGAACACGAGGTCATCATGAAGGCGCTCCAGGCGCGGGATGGAGCGCGGGTTGCCGCATTGCTGCGTGGCCATCTGCACGCCAAGCTTCTCAAGGTGAAGGCGCTCCTGGCGGAGCAGGAAGCCGGACCCTTCAGCTGAACTGAACGAAAGTGCGTGATGTGCGGTGCTCCCCGCAGGTGGAACTTGCGGGGCGGTCTTCCGTTTCGGGGGCAGGATGGTCGCAACCAACACACAGGGACTGATCAAGAGGCTCGGTCCCGGCGTGATTACCGGCGCCGCCGACGACGATCCCAGCGGCATCGCGACCTATTCCCAGGCGGGCGCCCATGCGGGCTTCGGACTTCTCTGGACGGTCGTGCTGACCTGGCCGCTGATGGTCGCGGTTCAGTCGGTCAGCGCCCGCATCGGTCGCGTCACCGGCCACGGCCTGGCCGCCAATATGTGTCGGGCTTTCCCGCGGCCGGTCGTCATGGGGTTGGTCGTGCTGCTGTTCGTGGCGAACACCATCAACATCGGCGCCGATCTCGCCGCCATGGGCGCGGCGGTGGCGATGCTCGTGGGCGGGGGACAGATCCTCTTTACGTTCCTGTTCGCCATCGTTTCGGTGCTGGCGATCGTGTTCATTCCCTACAGTCGCTATGTCGGCTTCCTGAAATACCTGACCTTCTCGCTGTTCGCCTATGTCGGCGTGGTCTTCACGGCCCATATCGATTGGCGCGCGGTCGGCGTCGGCGCCCTGGTGCCGAACTTCGCTCTCGACAAGGATACCTTGATGCTGGTCGTCGCGATCCTGGGCACCACGATCAGCCCCTACCTCTTCTTCTGGCAGAGTTCGCAGGAAGTCGAGGAGGAGGAGGGCGATGACGAGGCGGGGCCGCTCACCGAAAATCCCGAGCAGGCGCCGCGCGAACTGACGCGCATCGGCTGGGAGACCGGCATCGGCATGGCGATGTCGAACCTGGTCGCCTTCTTCATCATCCTGACGACGGCGGCCACCCTGAACGCCAACGGCAAGACGGACATCGAGAGCACGCAGCAGGCGGCCGAAGCGCTGCGGCCGATCGCGGGCGACGCTGCCTTCCTGTTGTTCAGCCTCGGCATCGTCGGGACGGGCCTGCTGGCCGTTCCGGTGCTCGCCGGATCGGCCGCCTACGCGCTGGGCGAAGTCCGGAACTGGCGGATCGGACTGGAGCACGAGTTCGGCGAGGCGCGGCCGTTCTACATTACGATCGCGGTCGCGATCCTGGCGGGGCTGGGTGTGGTGCTGCTGCCGATCGACCCTATCAAGGCGCTGATCTGGAGCGCGGTCCTGAACGGCGTGATCGTGGTGCCGATCATCGGGGCCATGATGATCGTGGCGTCGCGCCGCGCGATCATGGGCGATTTCACCGCGAACCTCTGGCAACGCGTGCTTGGCTGGCTCACGCTGGTGCTGATGGCGGCGGCCGCGATCGGGATGTTCGTATTGATGTAGGGCGGCGCCCGCGTAAGCTGTAGCCATGAAACTCTTTTCCGGTCCGCTCAGCATGTTCGGCGCCAAGGCCGAGATCGCCCTGCGCGAGAAGGGCATTCCGTTCGAGCTCGAGATGGTGCCCTTCGAGATGAAGACGCTCTACGAGCCGAAGCATCCCGAGGTCGTGCGCATCAATCCCAAGCGCCAGGTACCGGTTCTGGTCGACGGCGACCTCGAACTGTTCGATTCGACGCAGATCTTCGAATACCTGGAGACGCTCAAACGCGATCCCGCGCTATGGCCGGCAGAGCCAAAGGCCCGTGCACGGGCGCGCCTGCTCGAACACAAGTCCGACGAGGTCTATTTCCCCCACATCGTCCGGCTCATGAGCGACGCCAAGGCGCCCGGCGCCCACGATGCGGCGGCGCGCTTCTATGAGGAGATGGAGCGGACGATCGGCGGGCAGGAGTGGATCGCCGGCGCCTACAGCTATGTCGATATCGCCTTCTACATGGCGCAGCTGTTCGGTGAACGGATGGGCGCGCCGATCCCGGCCAGCCTGACGCGTCTGCCCGCCTGGCGCGACCGGATGAGCGCCCGTCCGGCGGTACGACAGGTGGCCGGCGCCATGGGGCGCTATCTTCTCTCGATCGGCCGCACCCTGCCGCCGTTCATGGGCACGCTGGAGCTCAATACATGACCAGACCACGTATCCTGTTCCTGCCGGGCGCCGGCGGGTCGCCGCAGTTCTGGAAGCCGGTCGCCGAGGCGCTGCCTGCGACCTGGTCGAAGGAGCATTTCGGCTGGCCGGGGCTGGGCGCCCAGCCCCACGATCCGGCAGTCCGCAGTCTCGACGATCTGAAGCGGCTGGTGACGGCGAAGCTGCATGAGCCGGTCGACCTGGTGGCACAGTCGATGGGTGGCGTCATCGGGGCGCGGATCGCTCTGGAGCGACCGGAGCTGGTGCGCCGCCTGGTGCTCTGCGTGACGTCGGGCGGCGTCGACATGGCGAGCCTCGGCGCCTCAGACTGGCGCGCCGACTACCGTCGCTCCTTCCCGAAGGCCGCTCCGTGGATCACGGACGCCAGTCCGACGCCGCCGCTCGCCGTGGAGAACATCACGGCACCCACCCTCTTGATCTGGGGCGACAAGGATCCGGTCAGTCCCGTCGCCGTCGGCCGCCATCTCGCGGAACGACTGCCCAACGCCCGGCTCGAGATCGTGCCGGGCGGCGACCACGACGTGGCCAGCACCCATGCCGACCTCGTCGCGCGTCTGATCGCCAAGCATCTGGCATAGGGATATCGCCTCGTCCTGAGGAACCGCGCGAAGCGCGGTGTCTCGAAGGATGACCAACAGACGTGGTGCGCGCGCCCATGCTTCGAGACGCGCTCCTCCGGACCGCTCCTCAGCATGAGGTCTGTGTTCGTCTAAGGCTTCACAGTCTTCTTCAGGACCGACTCGTAGACCTGCAGGATCGACGAGCTGTCGTTGTTGCCCAGGCCCATACGGCGGGCCATGCGCTGCAGATTGTGCGTGGCCGAGCCCTGCGGCAGCGGCACGTCGAGTTCGTCGGCCAGCTCCAGGGCGAGGTGGAGATCCTTGTGAGCGAGGTTGAGGGCGAAGGAGGGCGGCGAGAACCGGCCCGACAGGGCACGTTCCGAGAATGACTTGAACGCCGAGGAATTGCCGCTCGAGCTCGAGATCACCTGAATGAGCTTCTGCGGGTCGAGGCCGGCGGTGACGCCCAGCATCAGCCCCTCGGCGGCAGCTGCCATGTTGCAGAAGGCCATCATGTTGTTGACCAGCTTGGCCACCGTGCCGGTGCCGAGCTCGCCCATATGGATCACGTTGGCGCTGAACGACTGCAGTACCGGCAGGGCATCGTCGAACACCTTCCTGTCGCCGCCGACCATGATGGCGATGGTCGCGGCCTCGGCGCCGACCGTGCCGCCGCTTACCGGCGCGTCGAGCATGGCGATGCCCTTGGCGGCCATGGCGGCGCCGATCTTCTTCACCATCGACGGCGCATTGGTGCTGAGGTCGATGTAGGTCTGGCCCTTGCTTGCATTCGCCAGGATGCCGTTGTCGCCCAGGGTGACGGCCTCGACGTCGCGCGGCATGGGCAGAGACGTCATCACGATGTCGGCGTCCCGGGTCACCTCGGCGACCGACTTGGCCGCGCTGGCGCCGAGGTCGGTGCAGGTCTTCACTGCCTCGGGATTCAGGTCGAACACCGTAACCGAGTGATTGCTGCGCTTGATGAGGTTGCGGCACATGGGACCGCCCATGTTTCCGACACCGATATAACCGACCTTCATGGCTTCTTCCTCCCGGGACAACGGTGACGGGAGTATAGGACAGAAACATCACCCGCTTGCCACAGGGACCGGGCCGCGGGCAGGTATGACGCGTCATGCCGCGAAACTGCATGCTGCGGGTCGCGTTTGTATGGCTGACATGTTGAGGGAGGGCGTGTGAGCGAGCCTTTGAACCGCGATGCCGATCGCGCGCGGTCCCTGCGACGGGTCAAGCTCGCGGCGACGTTGCTGCTTGTGGCAACGGCTGCGTTGTTCGTGATTGCCCGCCACTACGAGCCAGTACACTGGGCCTGGGGGTATGTCGCGGCATTCGCGGCCGCGGCCACGGTGGGCGGATTGGCGGACTGGTACGCCGTCGTGGCGCTGTTTCGCCGGCCGCTCGGCCTTCCGATCCCGCACACCGCGATCGTGCCACGCAACCACCATCGCATCGCCGAGAATCTGGGCGAGTTCATCGAGACGAATTTCCTTGCGCCGGAGCCGGTCGAGGCGCGGCTGCGCGACGTCGACTTCGCCGCCCTCGTGGCCGACTGGCTGAGCGACCGCACCCGCAGCGCCGCCCTGGCGGGCTTCATGGTACGGCTGGTGCCGCAGGCGCTGGCCGCGGTCGAGCAGTCGGGGCTCAAGGGGTTCCTGGGCAGGCGCGCCTTGGCCGAGCTGGAGAGGATCGAACTCGCGCCGCTGGCCGCCGGCCTGCTGAGCGCCGTCACCGAGAAGGGGCGGCACCAGCGCGTCCTCGACGAGCTGCTGGTGGCGCTGGAGAAGGTACTGGCTGACGAAGAGACGCTGGCGGCATTGCGCGAGAAGATCCGCCAGGAGCTCCCGGCTCTGTTCAATCTCTACCGCGCCGATGCCTACCTGCTGCGCAAGATCGTGGCCTCGACCACGGCGTTCATCAAGGAGGCGCGCGGAGACGCCGACCATCCGTTGCGCAAGGAGTTCAACGGCTTCGTCGCGAACTTCATCGAGCGGCTGCGCACGTCCGAGGACTTCGCTCGCCGCGCCGAACGCCTGAAGCGCGACCTGCTGGCCCGGCCGGAAATCACGACCCTGGCGGAGGGCGCCTGGGAGAGTGTGCGGTCCTTCCTGGAACAGGATGCGCGCGCCGAGGACAGTCAGGTTCGCCGGCAGATGGAGGCGATGCTGGTCGATGTCGGTGGCCAGCTGGCGCGCGATCCCACGATTCGGGCCGAGATCAATCGCGGCATGGTGCGGCTGCTTGCGGATTTCGTGCAGAGTCAGAAGAGCGGCGTCGGTCGATTCATTGCCGATCAGGTGAAGTCCTGGGACATCGATGTGCTGATCGGCCGCATCGAGCTGACGGTCGGGCGCGACCTGCAATTCATCCGGTTCAACGGCGCGATGGTCGGTGGTCTGGCCGGTTTGGCCTTGCACGCGCTGGAGCAGGGGTTGAAGCTGGGCCTGTAACCACAGGAGGTTCACATGGCCGACCCAGCACAGAGCTTCACCGACATGTTCAAGAACTTCGGCGAACAGCTCAAGGTCCCGCCCTTCGACATGACGAAGATCATGGAGCAGCACCAGAAGAACCTGGAGGCCATGACCAAGTCGTGGCAGGCGATGGCCGAAGGCGCGAGCGGGATCGCGCACAAGCAGAAGGAAATCTTCGAGGCCGCGATGAGGGACATGGCGGAGATGGCGCAGTCCTACAAGCCGGGCGGCAATCCTCAGGAAGTGATGGCCAAGCAGGCCGAGTTCGCCAAGAAGGCCATGGAGGCGGCGATCGCCAACACCCGCGACATCGCCGAGCTGGTCCAGAAGTCGAGCACCGAGGCCTTCAAGATCGTGCAGGACCGGATGAAGGAGTCCTACGAGGACATCCGCGCTTCGGTCGAGAAGAAGTCGTAGCGCGAGCAAGCGCAGCTCGAGGCGGTGCGCGCGACGGGAACGCGCCGCCTCGAGGCAATGATCGAGAGGTTTCGGGAGAGGCGTCGTGGACCGGTTCTGGCTCAAGAGTTATCCGCCGGGGGTGCCGGCAGACATCGATCCGTCGGCCTATCCCAGCGTCGTGGCGCTCTTCGAGGAAAGCTTCTCCAGGCACCGGGACAAGCCGGCCTATGTCTGCATGGACAAGGCGCTGACCTTTGGCGAGATCGACACACTGTCGATGGCGCTCGGGGCGTGGCTGCAGGGACGCGGACTGAAACGCGGCGCAAGGGTCGCGATCATGATGCCGAACATCCTGCAATATCCAGTGGCGGTCGCGGCCGTGCTGCGGGCGGGATACGTGGCCGTCAACGTCAACCCGCTCTACACGGCACGCGAACTCGAGCATCAGCTTCAGGATTCCGGCTCTGAAGCCATCCTCATTCTCGAGAATTTCGCGACGACCCTGCAGCGGGTGATCGCGCACACAGGAATCAAGCATGTCGTGGTCGCTTCGATGGGCGACCTGCTGGGCTTCCCCAAGGGGCTGATCGTCAACTTCGTCGTGCGCACCATGCGCAAGATGGTGCCTGCCTGGTCGCTGCCCGGGCATGTGAAGTTCAACGATGCGCTCAGCGCGGGGCGCAGCATGGTACTGGCGAAGCCCCAGCTGGGCCCGGACGATGTTGCGGTCCTGCAGTACACGGGCGGTACGACCGGCGTTTCCAAGGGCGCGACCTTGTTGCACCACACCCTGGTCGCGAACCTGCTGGCGTCGGAAGCCTGGATGCAGCCCGGCCTGAACCGCCGCAAGATCAGCGGCCAGCTCACGATCGCCTGCGCCTTGCCGCTCTATCACGTGTTCGCCTTCGTGACCTGCGGCCTGCTCGGCTTGCGCACCGGCGCGCTGAACGTCCTGATCCCGAACCCGCGCGATCTCGCGAGCACGATCAAGGATCTCTCCAGGTACAAGATCAACGTCTTTCCGGCGGTGAACACGTTGTTCAACGGGCTGGCCAACAATCCGGATTTCGCGAAGCTCGATTTCTCGGAACTGGTCATCTCCAACGGCGGCGGCATGGCGGTGCAGGAGGCGGTCGCGAAGAAGTGGCTGGCCATCACCGGCTGTCCGATCTGCGAGGGCTACGGCCTCAGCGAGACTTCCGCCGGCGTCACCTGCAATCCCACGGACTCCGAGACCTACACCGGCACGATCGGGCTGCCGCTGCCGAACGTCGAGATCCGCATCCTCGACGACAGCGGCAAGGAGGTCCCGATCGGGCAGGCGGGAGAGATCGCGATCCGCGGTCCGCAGGTCATGCGGGACTATTGGCAGCAGCCCGAAGAGACCGCGAAGGTCATGACGGCCGACGGCTTCTTCAAGTCCGGCGACATCGGCATCATGGACGCGCGCGGCTACACCAGGATCGTGGATCGCAAGAAGGACATGATCCTGGTCTCGGGATTCAACGTCTATCCCAACGAGGTCGAAGAGGTGGTCGCCGCCCATCCCGGTGTGCTCGAATGCGCGGCCATCGGCGTGCCGGATGCCAACTCCGGCGAGGCGGTGATGCTGTTCGTGGTCAAGAAGGACCCCTCACTGACTAAGGAGGCGCTGGCGGCGTACTGTCATCAGGAGCTCACCGGCTACAAGCGCCCGAAATACATCGAGTTCCGGGCCGAGCTGCCGAAGAGCAATGTCGGCAAGATTCTTCGTCGCGAACTCAGGGATGGGGCGAGCCGCAAGGCTGCGTAAGCGGGGGAACCTGCAACCATCGGCACCATTTCACGTTGCGCACCCAGGAATTTATCCTGGAGGAACACCATGAGTGCCCCGAAAATCCTGGCTGCGGCGACGCTTGGCCTCATGGCCGCCGCCTGCAGCAGCACCAGCACCACCTATGAAGCCCGCACGCCCGGCGCACGCTACGCAGTCACCAACTCCGAGCAAGCCTGCGTCGACTACGGTTTCCGCGTCGGGACCGACAATTACAACCGCTGCGTCTCCCGTGAGGCCGCCGCCCGAGCGCAGGGCCGCGTTCCTGTGGGGTACACGGTCGCAAGCCTCGACGCCGACGCCCGCAACGCCTGCTATTCCTATGGCCTGACGCCGGGCACCGCGATGTACGACCGTTGCGTGGGGCGTGAGGTCGATGCCCGTCGTTACCGCGATCAAGCCTACGGAAACCCGGTCCCGGCGCCGGCCCCCGGCTACGCATCGACCACCTATTACACGACCGCGCCGTCCGCCCCGACCTATTACGGCCCGGCCACGACGGTTTCGACCACCACCTACAGCACTCCGGCGGTGGCTCCCCAGCCGACCCCGCCGGCCGGCGTTGAGGCCTTCCGCGACGAGTATGGTTTCCGCTATGATGGGCAGGGAAACCGGATCGACCGCAACGGCAACATCATCAGCCCGCAGTCGACCACACGATGAGGGGGCTTGATGGCTGCGAGACGTATTATGGCCGCGACGTTCGGCGTGTCGCTGCTCGCGGCCTGCGATCCGCTGCCCCAGCCCCTCTATAGTGAAACGACGCCGCCGCCGGCCTATCGGGTCCAGCCCAGCGGGCTGCGCGTCGACAATGAGGGCTTCCAGATGGATCCGGAGGGCTACCGGATCGACAAGAGCGGTGCCCGCGTCGGGATCATCGATGTTCCGGCCAAGACCGCGGGCGACAATTCCAACGCCGTAGCCGGCTATTACATCAGCAATACCGGCTCGGATGCCCCGGGCCGCGTCGCGTCACCCAGCGAAGGGGCAGGCTCGGGCGTGGGAACGGGCCCGGGCGCGGCGAACGTGCCGACGCCGTCTCAGATGCCGCAGCAGGCGCCGATCGCGCCGGCGCCCAGCAACGTGCCGCCGCCGGCCGGCTACCGCTAAGCCGCCCTATTCGATCCTGACGCCGGCTTCGCGAATGACCGGCGCCCACTTGGCGATTTCATCCTTGATGAACCGGGCCGTGACCTCGGGGGTGGTGTCGGTCGTTGGGACGGCGGCGATATCCTCCAGGAACTTGATGGTGGCGGGGTCCTTCATCATCTGGCGCGACGCCTGGTCGAGCACGTCGACCACCGGCTTCGGCACGTTGGCCGGACCCAGGATCAGGTTGAACGTGTAGGCCTCGTAACCCTTGACCCCGGCCTCGATCATCGTCGGGATTTCCGGGGCGACCGGCGCCCGCTTCGAATAGGCATAGGCGAGAATGCGGACCTTGCCGGCCTTGTGGAGCTGCAGCGTCGTGCTGAAGGTCTCGAACATCCAGGCCGTCTGGCCGCCCATCATGTCCTGCAGCGCCGGCATCGAGCCCTTGTAGGGGATGTGCTCGACATCCATGCCGCCGACCTCGCGCTTGAAGTACTCGCCGGCGAGATTGATGATCGAGCCGGCCCCCGAGGAGCCGTAGGAGTATTTGCCCGGGTTCTTCTTCATCAGCTCGACCAGGCCCATCACCGTGTCGGGCATGTCGGGCCGGGCCACCAGCACCAGCGGGTTGACGCAGATCGACGAGATCGGCGTGAAATCCTTCACCGCGTCGTAAGCCGGCTTCACGAAGGCCGTCGGGTTGATGGCATGGGTCGAGGAGGGCGCGCAGAGCAGCGTGTAGCCGTCCGGCTTGGCGTTCTTCACGTCGACCGCGCCGATCGAGCCGGCGGCGCCCGCCTTGTTGTCGACGATGACCTGCTGGCCGAGGATGGCGGTGAGCTTGTCCGCGGCCATGCGGCCGATGATGTCGGTGGGGCCGCCCGGCGCGAACGGAATGACGAAGCGGATCGTCCGCTCGGGGAACTTCGCCTGTGCACGGACGATCGACGGGGCTGCAAGCGCCGCGGCGCCGGCCGCGATCAGGTGGCGACGTTTCATCTCGAGTCCTCCCTTGTTTCTTCGGTTCTAGTTCAGTGTCTCGTCGAACAGCTCGATCATGGCGTTCCATGACCGGCGGTCGGTGGCCTCATGATAGAAGAAGCCCTTCATGCCCCGCGAATCGGCCGCCGGATTGGTGAAGCTGTGGCCGGCGCCGCCGTAGAGCTGCAGCCGCCAGTCGATGCCGGCCGACTTCATCTCTTTCTCGAAGGCCAGACGCTGCTCGGACGGAATGATCGGGTCGTCCGCGCCGATGCAGACCAGGACCCTGGCCCTGATGTTCGGCGCGTCCTGCGGCCGTGCGGTGGCGAGGCCGGAATGGAAGCCCACGACGGCCTTCACGTCGGCGCCGCTGCGCGCGATCTCGAGCGCGGTCGTACCGCCGAAGCAGTAACCGATGGCCGCGAGGCGTGCCGGATCGACGTCCTTCTGCGCCTTGAGCACGTCGAGGGCCGCCAGCGCCCGGGTGCGGATGCCCGTCGGGTCGGCCATCCAGGGCTGCAGGCGAGTCATGGTCTGGCTGGGGTCGGCGAGCGGCTTGCCGTCGCCGTGATAGTCCATCGCAAAGGCGGCGTAGCCCAGGCCCGCGAGTCGCGTGGCGATCTTCTTCGTGTGGTCGCTGAGGCCCGGCCCCTCGTGGCAGACCAGCACCCCGGCGCGGCGCCCTGGCTTGCCCTCGTCGACGACATACTGTCCGACCATGCGGACGCCGTCGGCGCGGTACTCGATATCCTCGGTGCGCATGTTCGTTTGTTTCCTCCGATATTCGAGGAGACTAGCGGAGCCGGCTTGACCCGCCAACGACCCACCAACGACCCACCGCCAGGGTCACGGCCGCTTCCCCGCCTGTCGCCGTTTCGCGGCTGCGGCCGCGCGACCGACCGGCTTCACGGGCGAGAGGCCTAGAAAGCATTGCCATGGGCGGCGAATTGCGCGGCAAGAACCCCTCGTATAGATTGCCGCCATGTCGCAGTTCTTTCTTCCCGGCGCGTCCCTCGCGCGATGTATCGAGGCCTGAGGCCCAGCGGGCCGCGTCAGGTTTCGGTCGTTTATTGAGTCGGGAGAAGGGGCGATGTCGCTCGTCGTTTACAACACGCTGTCGCGCGAAAAAGAGCCGTTTGTGCCGCTCGATCCGTCGCACGTGCGCCTCTATGTCTGCGGCCCCACGGTCTACGACTATGTCCATATCGGCAATGCGCGCCCGGTCGTCGTTTTCGACGTTCTCTACCGGCTGCTGAAGCGGCGCTATCCGCGCGTCACCTATGTCCGCAACATCACCGACATCGACGACAAGATCATGGTGCGCGCCGCCGAAAACCATGAGTCGATCGACGCGCTGACCGAGCGCACGGCCGCCGCCTACCAGAGCGACATGAGCCGCCTCGGGGCGTTGTCGCCGGACGTAGAGCCGCGCGCCACCAAGTATGTGGGGGAGATGATCGCGCTGATCGAGCGGCTGGTCGCCCGCGGCCATGCCTATGAAGCGGAAGGCCATGTGCTGTTCGACGTGCCGAGCATGGAAGACTATGGCCGCCTGTCGCGCCGCTCGCACGACGAGCTGATCGCCGGCGCCCGTGTCGAGGTCGCGCCCTACAAGAAGGATCCTGCCGACTTCGTGCTGTGGAAGCCCTCGACCGATGCACAGGCGGGCTGGCCGAGCCCGTGGGGCCGCGGCCGTCCGGGGTGGCACATCGAATGCTCCGCCATGAGCGGTGCGCTGCTCGGCGAGACGTTCGACATCCATGCCGGCGGCCTCGACCTCATCTTCCCGCACCACGAGAACGAGATTGCGCAGAGCCGCAGCGCCTTCGGTCACGCCATCATGGCGAAGTACTGGATGCACAACGGCTTCCTGAACATCTCGGGCGAGAAGATGAGCAAGTCGCTCGGCAACTTCTTCACCGTGCACGAACTGCTCGACCAGTATCCCGGCGAGGTGATTCGGCTCCTGCTGCTGTCGGCGCAATATCGGCAGCCGCTCGACTTCACGCCCGACGGGCTGGCCCAGGCCAAGGGCACCCTCGACCGCTGGTACGGTCTGTTGCGCGGCAAGGCGCTGGGGGCGAAGCCCATTCCGGCGCCGGTCGAGCAGGCGCTGTCGGACGATCTCAACACGCCGCTCGCCATCAGCGCGCTGCACCAGTTGCGCGATCCATCGGAGCTGAAGGCGGGCGCCTCCGCGCTCGGCCTGCTGCAGCAGGATCCGGAAGCCTGGTTTCGCTGGACTCCGGCCGCTGCGGCCGCAGGCCCGTCGGACGCTGAGATCGAGGCCGCCATCGCGGCCCGTCAGGCGGCACGCAAGGCCAAGGACTTCAAGGAGTCCGACCGCATTCGCGACGAGCTGAAAGCCAAGGGCGTGATTCTCGAGGATGGCCCAAAGGGCACGACCTGGAAACGCGGCTAGGCATTCTCATCCGCTGGCGGGCGGCAGCGCCTTCTGAGGCGCGAGAGCCCGCACGGTGCAGAAAAGGCATGGATGACCCCTCCGCCCGCGCTGACGCGGGCACTTCCCCATCTGAATGGGGAGGACGGAGAGAATCCCTCACCGCTTCTCGAAGATGATGCTCTGCACCGCCCGGCCGAAATAGCCCTGGCGATCCGCGAGGCGCGCGGCGGCGATGCCCACCGAGTCCGGGCCGATCCAGGTCTCGGCGTCGAGCAGCACCCACTCGCCGACCGGCTCGCGGCCGAGGCTGACGGTCAGGTCGGCGTTGATGAACGTCCAGTCGTTCATGTCGAAGACCGACGAGGTGCCGTTGCAGAAATCCGCGGCGATGACCGCGCGCATCAGCGGCGAGAGCGCGGCATGCTCCACGATGGGGCGGGTTGCGCGGTACCAGACGGCCGCTGGGCCGGGGATGCGGAAGCCGCCCTTGGCGGTGCGCATCTCGATGCCCTTGAGGAATGGCGTTTCGGTCGCGAAGAAGTCGGGCGGCGCGCAGTGCTCGGGCATCGGAAGCTCGAGCGGCGGCCCGCTGGCGATCGCCGGCATCTCCCTGGGATCGATGCGGATGCGCAACGCGCTCGCTCGCACGACCTCGACGCCGTCGGCCAGCAGCCGCACCGAGACGAGCTGGATCTTGCGGCCTTCGCGGATGATATCGGTCTCGATCGTCAGCGGTGCCACCGGCACCGGCCGCATCAGGTCGACAGTGAGGCGCGCGACGCGCATCGGCACCGGTGACGGCAGGTGTTCGACGGCCCAGCAGATCAGCGACGAGGGTGCCGCGCCGTGCTGCAGTTTGGGGCTCCACGGCCCCCCGGCGAAGGCGCTCGTTTCGGCAAGGGCGCCTTCGACTCGGTAGATCGCTTCCATACGCTTCAGCTCCGTACGAACCGGAGCAGGTCCTTGTTGAAGCGCTCTCGGTCGGTGATGAAAAGCCCGTGCGGCGCGCCTTCATAGACTTCGATGCGACTCCCGGCAATTGCCGCTCCGGTGCGGCGTGCGTTGGCGTGCATCGACGGCATGTCCCCCGATCCATAGACGATCAGTGTCGGGACCCGCACCGTTTGCAGATCCGACCTGAAGTCGGTCTCCGTGAAAGCGCGCACGCATTTCTCGAGCGCGCCGGGATCGGCCTGGTAGGCAAGGTCTAGGGCCCACTTCACGGTTTCCGGTGCGGCGGCCTGGCCCAGAAGGCCAGGCGCGCCTGCCGCGAGATATCCCTTCGGATCGGCCCTAAGGGCTGTAACGAGGTGATCGAATATCAGTCGGTCGGTGCCCTCGGGATTGTCGGCCGTCTGCACGGCGTAAGGCGTCGTTGGCGCGATCAACATCGTGCGGGCGATACGCTCGCCCCCATGCCGCGAGAAGTAGCGGGCGATCTCGCCGCTGCCCATCGAGTGTCCGACCAGCGTGGCATTGGTTGCGCCGGCCTGTGCGAGCACCGCAGCGAGGTCGTCGGCCAGCGTGTCGTAATCGTAGCCGGTTGCAGGCTTGGTCGAGTGGCCATGCCCCCGCCGATCGTAGGTTATGGCCCGATGTCCATGGGCCGCGAGGCACGCGACTTGCTCCCGCCAAATCTCGCCCGACAGCGACCAGCCATGGATAAACACGACCGGCGGGCCGTCGCCGGTGTCGCGAAAGGCAAGCTTCTGTCCGTCGTGCGTCTCGATAAGGGCTTCAGCCATGATGTCCTCCTTCGGATGCCCTGAGATGCTCTTTGGAAACCCGTTCGGCGATGACGCCGGGGGTAATGAATTGACCGAGTCTTGTATTTAACCTATACGTTAAATATGGATGCTCTCTCCCAGACCTTCTCGGCTCTCGCGGATCCCACGCGGCGCGCCATCCTCGCGCGGCTCGCCAGCGGCGGCGCCACGGTCGGCGAACTGGCCGAGCCGTTCGACATGTCGCTGCCGGCGGTGTCGCGCCATCTCAAGGTGCTGACCGAGGCCGGGCTGATCGAGCGCCACACCGAGGCGCAGTGGCGCCGCTGCGAGCTGCGCGGCGAAGGGCTGCGCGCAGCGGCAGACTGGATCGAGCACTACCGCAGGTTCTGGGAAGCGAGCTTCGATCGGCTCGACGCCATCCTGAAGAGCACCGAAACCGATTCCAAGCCGACGAAAGGAAAGTCAGATGCCCGACGCAAGGCTCGATAACAACACGCTGCACATCAGCCGGATCTTCGACGCCCCGCGCGACAGGGTGTTCGACGCCTGGGTGAACCGCGACCAGTTCATCCGATGGATGTGCCCGCCCGGCGTGGAGATCACGCTGTGCGAGGTCGATGCGAGGCGCGGCGGCAGCTGGCGGATCGATGGACGCAACGAGCGCGGGGTGTTCGCCTCGTCGGGCGTCTATCTCGAGGTCGCCCGGCCCGAGCGGCTGGTGTTCACCTGGGCCCATCACGCCGATGGCGACTACAACCGGGCGCGTGGACACGAGACGACGGTGAGGGTCGAACTGCGCGCCCTGGGGGAGCGCACGGAACTCATCCTGATCCACGGTCCGTTCGTCGATGCCGAAGACTTCGCCTGCCACAATCAGGGTTGGGCCGGCAGCTTCGACAAGCTCGTCGCCTTCTTCGGGAGGTCGGCATGACCGCTCATCCCGTCGTCTCCCATGCGGAATGGCTCGCGGCCAGCCGCGACTTCCTGGCGAAGGAGAAGGAGTTCACCCGGCTGCGGGACGAGCTCTCGCGCCAGCGCCGGGCGCTGCCCTGGGAACGGGTCGAGAAGGAGTATTCCTTCGAGACACCCGATGGCCGCGCGATGCTCGCGGATCTCTTCGACGGCCGCGGCCAGTTGCTGGTCTATCACCTCATGTTCGGCCCGGATTGGACCGAGGCCTGCAAGAGCTGCTCCTTCTGGGCCGACAATTTCAACGGCATCGACGTGCATCTGGCCCATCGCGACACCGCGCTTGTGGCCGTCTCGCGGGCGCCGCTCCCGACGCTCGAGGCGTATGCCAGGCGGATGGGCTGGACCTTCCGCTGGGTGTCGTCTGGAGAAAGCGACTTCAACTTCGACTTTGCCGTGAGTTCGCGACCTGGTGAGGCCGAGATGGACTACAATTTCGGGACGATGAAGGTGGGCCCCGGAGAGATGCCCGGGTTCAGCGCCTTCCGCCGCGATGGCGACGGCGCCGTCTATCACACCTATTCGACCTACGCCCGCGGCGTTGACATGCTGAACGGCGCTTACCACTTGCTGGACCTGACCTCGAAGGGTCGGGACGAGTCGGCGCTTCCCTTCACCATGGAGTGGGTGAGGCGCCGCGACCAGTATTGAGAAAGGAAGGTCGCCATGAAGGCGGTGTGGCAGGGCAAGGTGATTGCCGAGAGCGACCGGACGCTCGAAGTCGGTGGCTACCACTACTTTCCGCGCGACGCGGTGCGCATGGACTTGCTGAAGCTGACGCCCAGGACGGGCAGCGACTTGCAATGTCCGCATGGCGTCCAGTTCTATGACGTCGTGGAAGGGAAGGCGCGCAGCCCGCGGGCCGCCTGGTCCTATGAGGCGCCACGGGAAAAGATGAAGCCGGTCGATCACTGGATCGGCTTCTGGGAAGACGTCGGCGTCAGCTGACAGCCAAAAGAAAACGGCCGGCGTATGCCGGCCGTTCGACGTTCAGCCTCGGGCGCTTCAGCGCGCCGGCGAGATCGCCGTGATCGTGAGCGGGGTCGTCATGCCGATGACGACGTCGCCCACCTTGATCTTCTTCAGCATGTCCTGCTTGGCGATTGAATTCGCCGAGTAGGTCCGGACCGGGCCGCCGCGGCCGTCGATCACCGAGACCATGTTCTTGGCGAGGTCGACGCCGACGACCGTGAGAGTGAAGCGGCCAGCCTCGACGTCGGTCTGGTTGGCGGTCGTGCTCATCTGGTCCTTGCGGGCGAGCTGGGCGCCGGGGCCCTTCTGGCGCAGGTTCAGCATGGTCACCACCTCGGAATAGGTGACGTCGGCCATCGACCCGTCGTCGATCGCATCGAGGTTCTTGACGCTGTCGGCCACGGGAAGGATCTCGAGCTGGCCGTTCGGCATGGTGAAAGCGACCGTCCGGCTCTCCGGGTCGGCCGACTCGATCTTGACCCGCTGCGTGACCACATTGTTGAAGGCGACGCCTTCGCGCGGCACAGGCCTCACCTGGGCCGATGCCTGCCGCTCGGGCAGGCTCGCGCCGATCGCCAGAACTGCCGCGAACAGGGAAGCGCCTGCGGTCATCTTCATCGAACGGATCGTCATTGCCGTTTACCTCGCAAAACCCCTAACGCGCCGGACAATAGCGATCCGAACCGGCGAAGCAACCACCAAGGGCGTGAGACTCTCAGGCAAAATGGGCCAATACCGCCCGCGCGACCGCGTCGGGTTGGTCGAGATAGGCCAGATGGCCCGCATCGGCCACGGTTTCGACCCGTGTCGGGCCGTCGATCCCCTTGTTGATTCCCTGGGCGAACTTGCCCGCATAGCTTGGGGGTAGAATGGCGTCGCGGTCGCCCCACAGGATCAGGGTCGGCGCCGCGATCAGTCCGAGGCGCTTTTCCAGACGTGTATTGCCGAGCGGCCAGAAGGCCCGGGCGGCGGCTTCGGATGCCCGGGTCATCTCGATCGGCCATTCCACGGAATTCGCGCCCTCCGGTGCGGCGATCAGGTCGGTCCAGTTGGCCGGATCGGCGCACAGAAGGCCCGGCAGCACGTCCTTGCGCTGCGCCCAGGGATCCGCCGCCGGTTCCTTGTCGTCGAACAGGCCAAAGGGGGCGATCAGCACGAGCTTGCCGACATGGCCGGGAAAGATCGCCGCCATTTCCGCGGCAAAGGCGCCACCCACCGACGCTCCGACGAGATCGGCGCCGGCAAGGCCAGCCTTCTCGACGATCTGGCGCACCGCCAGCACCCAGTCGAGATGTGTGTCGAGCTCGGTGTGACCCGTCGCACCCGGGTAGCCGGGCAGAGACGGGGCGACCACCGTCCGGCTCTCGGCGAGCCGGTCGAGGACGGGCAGCCAGCGCGGCAGGCCGCCGAGGCCGGCCAGGAAACCCAGCTTCGGGCCTTTCCCCTTGGTCCAGACGCGGCAGGGATGGCCGTTGACCTCGACGATCGTCGTAGCGGGCTGGGACACGCGACTACTCCGCGGCGACGGTCTGCGGGCGGAAGGCGGGAACCGCGGCGCGCTGACCCTTCGCCATTGGCTTGGGCCACCACTTGTCCTCCCATTCGCCGAACAGGTCCTTGACCTTGGGCATCACCTTCTCCGCGAACAGGCGCGTGTTGTACTTGGTGGTGTCCTTGCTCATGTTGCCGTACTGCAGCAGCAGCATGAGATGGCCGATGTTCAGGCTCTTGGCGACGTGGCGGATCTGCTCCACCACCTCGTCGGGCGAGCCCACGATGACGTAGCCGCCATCCACGATGTCCTTCATGTTGGTGGCCTTCATGCTGAGCTTGCTCGAATAGCTGGCCGTATTGGCCGCCTTGCTCACCATGCTCTGGATGCCGGCGCGCTGTGTGGCCTCGGTGGTGTAGCCGGGCGGCGTGGCGTAGCGCGCATCGACATGCAGGCAGCGGCCGTAAAAATACTCGGCGGGCTCGGTGTAGAGGTCGAGCGCCTGCTGGCGGCTCTCGGCCACGCCGACGAACTGCAGGAAGCCGGCGCGGTAGGGATTACGGTCCTTGCCGAGCTTCTCCATCTCGTTCCAGAAGCCCTGCATCGTCGTGAGACCGGCCTTGTAGCCGTAGTACGAGAGGTAGCAGTAGACGTAGTCCATCTCGGCGCACCAGCGCCACGTCTCGACCGAGCCGCCGCCGGGAATCCAGATGGGCGGGTGCGGCTCGTTCTGGATGGGGCGCGGCCAGATGTTGACGTAGCGCTGCTGGTTGTAGCGGCCGTTGAAGGCGAAGGTGTCCTTCTCGGTCCAGGCCCGCTTCACGAGGTCGTGCGCCTCGAGATAGCGCTCGCGCAGCAGGCTCGGATTCTGGCCATAGGCATAGCAGGTGTCCATCGGCGAGCCGACCGGGAAGCCCGCGATCAGCCGTCCGCCTGAGATGCAGTCGATCATCGCGAACTCTTCGGCGACGCGCGTCGGCGGATTGTAGAGCGCCAGCGAATTGCCCATGACGCAGAGCGCGGTGTCGGTGGTGCGACGCGCCAGCGACGAGGCGATCAGGTTGGGCGAGGGCATCAGCCCGTAGCCATTGGAATGATGCTCGTTGACGCAGACCGCGTCGTAGCCGAGCTCGGCCGCGTATTCGAGCTCGTCCATGAAGTCGTTGTACATGTGATGCGCGCGCTTGGGGTCGAACAGCGAGGAATGGATGTCGACCCACACCGACGGGTGCTTCCGGTTGAAATCTTCCGGAAGCTCCGTGTACGGCATGAGGTGGAACCACATGAGCTTCATGGCGCGCTCTCCCTAAACCCGAGCTGCTTGGTAAACGACCGTTTACCTCGCAAGCCTGCCGCGACTCCTGGTTGCCGGCAATGCGGAATTTCCGCAGGGCGTGGGTAATTTTGTTGTTTTTCCCCTGTGCCAACCGTTCCGATTCGTATTTGTGCATTGCACTCTCGCGAATGCAGCAATAGTTTCGCCGCAACGCAGGAGGATTTGCCATGTCCGTCGTCGCTTTCGCGGCTCGCCCTCATCCCACGGCCAACCAGCCGAAGAAGGATCTCTACGAGGTCGGTGAAATTCCGCCGCTCGGGCATGTGCCGAAGAACATGTATGCCTGGGTCATCCGGCGCGACCGTCACGGGCCGCCGGAGCAGTCCATGCAGCTCGAGGTGGTGCCGACCCACACGATTGGCGAGGACGAGGTGCTGGTCCTCGTGATGGCGGCGGGCGTGAACTACAATGGCGTGTGGGCGGGTCTGGGCCTGCCGATCTCGCCGTTCGACGTGCACAAGCAGCCCTTCCACATCGCCGGCTCCGATGCCTCGGGCATCGTCTGGGCGGTCGGCGCCAAGGTGAAGCGCTGGAAGGTCGGTGACGAGGTCGTCATCCACTGCAACCAGGACGATGGCGACGACGAGGAGTGCAACGGCGGCGATCCGATGTTCTCCACCAGCCAGCGCATCTGGGGCTACGAGACGCCCGACGGGTCGTTCGCGCAGTTCTGCAAGGTCCAGGCGCGGCAGCTCATGAAGCGCCCGCCGCACCTCACCTGGGAGGAGAGCGCCTCTTACACGCTCACCCTGGCCACCGCCTATCGCATGCTGTTCGGCCACCGCCCGCACATCCTGCGGCCCGGCCACAATGTGCTGGTGTGGGGCGCGGCGGGTGGCCTCGGCTCGATGGCGATCCAGCTGATCGCGACGGCCGGCGCCAACGCCATCGGCGTGATCTCCGATCCGTCGAAGAAGGATTTCGTGATGTCGCTGGGCGCCCGCGGCGTCATCAACCGCAACGACTTCGACTGCTGGGGCCAGCTGCCCGACGTCGACGACCAGGCGGGCTATGCCGAGTACATGAAGAAGTGCCGCAAGTTCGGCGCCGCGATCTGGGAACATACCGGCAAGGGCAACGACGTCGATTTCGTGTTCGAGCATCCCGGCGAGCAGACCTTCCCGGTCTCCTGCTTCATCGTGAAGCGCGGCGGCATGGTGGTCTTCTGCGCCGGCACCACCGGCTTCAACCTGACGATGGACGCGCGTTTCGTGTGGATGCGCCAGAAGCGCATCCAGGGCAGCCACTTTGCCAACCTGCTGCAGGCCAGCCAGGCCAACCAGCTGGTGATCGAGCGCCGCATCGACCCGTGCATGAGCGAAGTCTTCGAATGGGCCGACATTCCCAAGGCCCACACCAAGATGTGGAAGAACCAGCACAAGCCCGGAAACATGGCCGTGCTGGTCTCCGCCAAGCGCCCCGGCCTGCGCACCCTCGAGGACGCGCTGGACGACTAAGGTCAGCTTTCCTCCCCCGCAGAGCGGGGGAGGTGGCCGATGGCCGGAGGGGGAAATCCCCACGTCCGGTTTGTTGCTTTCCCCCTCCGCCCCCTTCGGGGCACCTCCCCCGTATGACGGGAGAGGAGATGAATTCGAGTCCATCATGTCCCAGATTCTCGCCGACCTTCTCCCGCTGTGCGCCGAAGCCGAGGGTGCGGCCGGACGCCATGAAACCGCTGTCCGCGAAGCGGTGCGGGCGCTGGTGGCGCCGCAGGGCAAGGTCGATCCCAAGCTGCTGGAGCGCGAGCAGTTCGCGGCGCACGGCTTCGCCTGGATTGCGACCTACGTGGCGGCGCTGCGCCAGATGCGGCGCTGGGCCGAAGCGGGGGCAGGTGGCGAACTCGAGAGCCTGATCCTGCAGTCAGCCTATGGCGAGTATCTCGCGCAGCTCAAGGGCGGCATCGCCATCAGCCAGGTCGAGATCGTGCGGCCGGGCGATTTCGGGCTCGACGGCGCCGCGCTCGAGACGCCCGCCGTTGCGAAGCTGATCGCCGGCAACACGCCGGCGGTGCGCGGGCGTATCGCCGAGCTCATCTCGGACGGTCTCGACACCGGCGGCTTCGGCGCGCTCGGGCTGGATGACGAGGCGCTCGACGAGGTGCGCCGTCAGTTCCGCCGTTTCGTCGATACCGAGGTGGCCCCGCACGCCCATGGCTGGCACCTGCGCGACGAGCTGATCCCGCTGCCTGTGGTGCAGCAGATGGCCGATCTCGGCGTCTTCGGCCTCACCGTCCCCGAAGAGTGGGGTGGGCTGGGCATGGGCAAGCTCGCCATGTGCGTCGTCACCGAGGAACTGTCGCGCGGCTATATCGGCGTGGGCTCCCTGGGCACGCGTTCCGAGATCGCGGCCGAGCTGATCCGCGCGGGCGGCACCGAGGCGCAAAAGCAGAAATACCTGTCGCGCATCGCGTCGGGCGAGCTGTTGCCGACGGCGGTCTTCACCGAGCCCAATACCGGCTCCGACCTGGCCAGCCTGCGCACCCGCGCCGTGCTCGAGGGCGACACGTACAAGATCAACGGCAACAAGACCTGGATCACCCACGCCGCGCGCGCCGACATCATGACCCTGCTGGCGCGCAGCGACGCCTCCAAGCCCGGCTACCAAGGCCTGTCGATGTTCCTGGCCGAAAAGCCGCGCGGCACCGATGCCGAGCCGTTCCCCGCCACGGGCATGAGCGGCGGCGAGATCAGGGTGCTCGGCTATCGCGGCATGAAGGAATACGAGATCGGCTTCGACGGGTTCGAGGTCCCGGCCGCGAACCTGCTGGGCGAGAAAGAGGGGCAGGGCTTCAAGCAGCTCATGGCGACCTTCGAGAGCGCGCGTATCCAGACCGCGGCCCGCGCCGTCGGCGTGGCGCAGAACGCGCTCGAACTCGGCCTGCGCTACGCCAAGGACCGCATCCAGTTCGCCAAGCCGCTCTACGCCTTCCCGCGCGTCGCGGGGAAGATCGCCTGGATGGCCGTCGAGACCATGATCGCCCGCCAGCTCACCTACTTCGCCGCGCGCGAGAAGGACTCCGACCGGCGTTGCGACATCGAGGCGGGCATGGCCAAGCTCTTGGCCGCCCGTGTCGCCTGGAGCAATGCCGACAATGCGCTGCAGATCCACGGCGGCAACGGCTATGCGATGGAATATCCCGTCAGCCGCGTGCTCTGCGACGCCCGCATCCTCAACATCTTCGAGGGCGCGGCCGAGATCCAGGCCCAAGTCGTCTGCCGCGGCCTGATCGAGGGACGCAACTAGAAACCCACTCGCTCCGCGGCCGGCCGTTCGGCCCGGGGAGCGGGCTGAGCTTGGGTGTTACCGGCACAGCGGGCGCGGCCTGAGCTCCGCATCAATCGCGGCTGGCCAGATACCAAAGCGGGATCAGCAGGACGGTGATCAACTGCAGCCGCACGCGCCAAGCCATCAGGCGGTTGCTGCGGCTTGCGCCCGCCGTCGCGTCGGCGTCATCGCGCCCCATCGAGAGCACACCGACGAACAGGACCACCAGAGTTGCAAATGCAGAAACGAGGACGAGCACGAAGAGGAAGTTTGCCAGTGTCATGAGGGCTCCAGACCGACGCGGCGGTCGACTGCGTGACAGGTGGTTGCGCAAGCGTTCGGCGGCAAGTCCTCACGAGGCAGGGGCCGCCATGTCGCACGCATGATCCGCCACCGCTCCCGACGCGTATTGGTTCCAGTGTTCACAAGGATCCAAACATGAGTTCTCTTTACCGCGCCGTCATGGACTCCAGCGTCAACCCGCTTCGAACGCTGCCGGCGGCCCAGCGATTCCAGCTCATGCTGTTCCTCAGCGTCATGTGGACCAACATTTTCTGCGTCAGCGCCGGCGCATGGGTCTGGTACGGCGAGCTGATCGTGTTCCATGTGCTCGTGGCCGCCGGTCTCGTCATCACCGGCCTTGTCTTCCACCAAGCCTCGATAACCTCGGCCTATCGCACGTACCGGCATTTCCCGCTGAAGGATGGCACCGCCCGTTACGACGATGTCTGGGGCGGCTGACGCGCACCTCCTGGGAGGCATTGCCATCGTTGTCGGCTCGTCGGGAGGTATCGGCAGCGCATTGCACCACCGTCTGTCCGGGCAACCTCGCTTTCGCGCGGTGCTCGGACTGGGGCGAAGAAGCTCACCGTCCCTCGACTTGACGGACGAGGCGAGCATTGCCGCCGCCGCGCGCCATGTGGAAGCGCTCGGAGCGGATGTACGCCTGGTCATCGATGCCAGTGGAATCCTGCACGGCGACGCTCTGTCACCCGAGAAGTCCTGGCGCGATCTCGACGCGGCGCAGATGGCCAGGGCCTTCGCCGTGAATGCCATCGGCCCGGCTCTGTTGATGAAGCACTTCCTGCCTTTGCTGCCGCGCCAGGGGCGATCGGTGTTCGCCACTCTGTCGGCCAGGGTCGGCAGCATCGGCGATAACCGGCTGGGCGGATGGTACAGCTACCGCGCTTCCAAGGCCGCGCTGAACCAGCTTGTGCATACCGCCGCGATCGAGCTGGGCCGCCGCCAGCCGGCCGCGCTTTGCGTGGCTCTCCATCCCGGGACGGTCGCGACATCCCTGTCGGCACCCTTCACGAAGGCGGGTCTTGACGTGCAGACGCCCGATCAGGCAGCCGAGCATCTGCTCGGCGTGATTGATCGCCTGCCGCCCGGCAGCAGCGGCTGCTTCTTCGATCACCGCGGCATTCCGGTGCCGTGGTGAGATGCTGATTTCATCTCCGCATGCCGCGCAATTGATAGTAATTCGCAATTGATATAACCTGTGCGCCGTCGCCAGAGGCAGGGGCGGAGGCAGATGCAGGAATCAGCGCTGTTGCAGGCATATCGCGAGCACGAATGGGAGTTGCACCGCTTTCTCGCGCGACGCCTTGGCTCCGTGCAGCTCGCCTCCGACATCGCCCACGATCTGTATCTCAAGCTGATGGGCGTCGCCGATCATTCCGAAATCCGGGATCGAAAGGCCTATGTCTTCGGCGTGGCGGCCAACCTCGCGACGGATCACCTGCGCGTGGAAGGCCGTCGGGGCGTGATCCTGGCCGAATCCGGCGGTACGGCGTGGCAACAGAGCGACGAACTCACACCCGAGCGTCATGCGCTGGCGCGAGACGAGCTGCGGTATCTCGAAGCCGCGATTGCCGGTCTTCCCGAGCGCTGCCGGCAGGTCTTCCATCTCCATCGCTATGAAGACAGGTCGCAGGCCGAGATAGCCGACATTCTCGGGCTCGGGGCCACGACGGTTTATCGCGATCTGAAACTGGTCATGGACACGCTGTTGCGGGCGCGCCGGCGCTTTCGCGCCGCCGAACCGGATTCCGCCGGCGGGACGCACGGGAAGTAGCGGCCTCACTCGTCTATAGGATGAGGACTCCAGCGAAGAGACGTGCAGCGAAAAGTGAACCCGCCAGGCAAAGACCACAGCAATGTCGACGACATCGACGCCGCCGCCCAGGACTGGTTTCTGCGTCACGGCGCTGGCGATCTGTCGTCGGAAGAGGATGCCCGCTTCAAGGCCTGGCGCGATGCGGACCCGCGTCATCGTGCTGCGTACGAAGAACTCAGCAGCCTTTGGTCGGATATCGACCCGCTCGAATCCGCCTTCGCGCCGAAGGGCCGCGAGCGCCGGCTCGAGACGCTGCCGCGACGCAAGCCTCGGCGGGGCTGGCTGTGGGCTGGTTCGGTCGTCACCGGGCTGGCGGCAGCGTGCCTTCTTCTGTTCGTATTCGGTCCGGCAACCTCGCGGCTGCCCGCGAGGTTGCTGGCCGACCACAGTACGGCGGCCGGCGAACAGCGCATGGTATCTCTTCCCGACGGGTCGATCGCCTGGCTGAACACCGATACGGCCATCGACATCGCCTACACGGGCGAGCGCCGCCGCGTGAAGCTGCTGCATGGCGAGGCTTTGTTCGAGGTTCAGAAGGATTCGACACGCCCCTTCGATGTCGTGGCGGCCGATGGTCGGACAACCGCCGTCGGCACGGCCTTCGCCGTGAAGGAGGTGGACGGAGGGGCCACCGTCACCGTCACGGAAGGCATTGTGCGCGTAACGTCTCCCGATGCGGGCTCCGGTTTGGCACCTGTGCAAGGCGGCGCGATGGTCGAGGCGGGCCAGCAGGTCAGCTATCGCCGCGGCGAGGCGCCCGGGCCCGTCCGTACGCTCGATCCGACGGCGGCAACGGCCTGGCGTCATGGCGCCATCGTCATCCGTGGTCGTCCGCTGGCGGAGGCCCTGGTGGAAATAGGTCGCTACCACGATGGCCGGATCGTGCTGGTGGGAGATCCGTCGCGCTACGGCGCGGTGACGGCGCGGGTGGCGCTGGCCGATCTGAATGGCGGTATCGATGCGATTGCCGCCACTCATGGTCTCTCGGTCACGCGCGTCACCAGCTATCTGTTGATCGTTCGCTGACTCCGGCGGAGGCGTCGAAAAAAATCGCTGAGCCGGCACCGATTGTTCCGGCCTCGCTCGATCTAGAGATGGGGAGAGCGCGAATTCGACTTGTTTGCGTCGAGGCCCCGGCGTGAAGCGTTGAGGGCACGACAATGCGTGAAATCGAAATCGGGTCGGCGAAGAAGAGGCACTGGCGTCTGGCCGGCGCTATGGCGGCGAGTGCCGTGCTGCTTGTGCAGGCATCCGCGCGCGCGGACGATCACGGGGCGCCCCCCGCGGTGGGCGAGCAGGTCGCGCAGTCGAACCAGCCGCGCAGTTTCGCCATCCCGGCCCAGCCTCTCGCTTCGGCGCTCGACCGCTTTGCCGACCAGACCGGCATTTCCTTCGCCTACAGGACGGGAGATTTGTCCGCCATACGCTCGCCCGGCGTTAGCGGCATGCTCACGCCGCGCGAGGCGTTGCAGCAGCTGCTGGCCGGCACGGGCGTATCGTTTGCCTTCACCGGCGCGAACACGGTGACGATCACCAAGGCGCCGGAGTCCGGCGCGGGAGCGGTTCAGCTCGATGCCGTGCAGGTGCAGGGCTCGGGCCTGGTGCAGCAATCGACGATCGACAACCTGCCGCCACCCTACGCCGGCGGACAGGTTGCGACCGGTGGCCGCGAGGGCTTCCTGGGCAACCGCGACATCATGGACACGCCGTTCACCAGCACCAGCTACACTTCGACCCTCGTTCAGAACCAGCAGGCCCGGACCATCGCCGATGTCGTCGCCAACGACGCGTCGGCCACGAAGTACGGCCTCTCGATGTTCGACCAGTTCAGAATCCGCGGGTTCCTGCTCGGGGCCGGAGGCGTTTCGTTCGACGGCCTCTATGGGCTCGTGCCGGAAGATCGCGTGCCCGTCGAGGCGTTCGAGCGCGTCGAGGTTTTCCGCGGACCGAGCGCCTTTCTGAATGGCTATGTCGGTGCTGTCGGGGGCACCATCAACCTGACACCGAAAAAGGCCGGGGCCCAGCCTCTCACGTCTGCCGGCGCCAGCTACAACACCAACGGGCAGGTCGGTGCGCTGGCCGACGTGGGCCGACGTTTCGGCAAGGACGGCGCGTTCGGCATCCGCTTCAACGGACTGTATCGTGACGGCTATACGGCGCTCCAGAACAACAAGGAGCGGATCGGCAACGCGGTTCTGGCCCTCGACTATGCCGGGCCGAACGTGCGCCTCGCGACGTACTTCGGCTACACGAAGCAGGACACGCTGGCCGGGAATCAGCTCTTCATCATGTCGCCCAACCAGCAGGTACCTTCTGCACCGAATGCGATGTCCGGCGTGCAGCAGCCCTGGGAAACCATCGACACCGAATTTCTTTACGGAATGGCACGCGGCGAAGTCGATCTCGCCGACGACTGGACCGCCTTCGCGGCCTACGGTCAGTCGTTCTTCAAGGAGAACTGGCTGCGCACCCTCGGCCGGAACCTGACCGCTCAGGGCGGTTTCCTCGCCTCTGGCCAACAATACTCCCGGACCTTCTCGAAACAGACCGGTGAAGTGGGTGTCCGCGGCAAGATGAAGACCGGCCCGATCAGCCATTCGATGGCCATGGTGGCCACCGGTTACTGGGACGTCGTCGGCAACACCTTCCTGCCGTTCACCTTCTCCCAGGCGAGCAGCCTCTACAATCCAGTTTTCACGAATGCGCCCGCCAGCGGTCCCTTCAACAACAACCCGCCGAAGACCTCGTCCACAACACTCGCCTCATTCGCCCTCACGGACACGCTGTCGGCCTTCGACGAGCGCGTCCAACTCATGCTCGGCGCGCGCAACCAGTCGATCGAGAACAACAACTATGCAATCACGGGTGCCACCTCGAGCTCCTACTTCGCGAGCGCACTCTCGCCTGCCGTCGGCGTGATCGTGAAGCCGTGGAAGAACGTCTCGATCTACGGAAACTACATTCAGGCGCTGCAGCAGGGCCCGACCGCGCCCAGCACAGCGGTCAATTCGGGCCAGATCTTCGCGCCGACGCAGTCGTGGCAGCTGGAGGTCGGCGCCAAAGTCGACTTCGGAAAGTGGTCCGCGACCCTCGGCCTCTTCGAGATCACCCAGCCGGCGGGGATCACCAATCCGGCGACGAGCGTCTTCTCGGTGGACGGCCAGCAGGTCAACCAGGGCATCGAACTGAACGTCTTCGGAGAACCTCTCGAGGGACTCCGTCTCCTGGGCGGCCTGATGCTGCTGGATGCCCGGTTGACGCAGACGGCGGGGGGAACGTTCAACGGCATGAAAGCGCCGGCATCGCCCGATGTCACCCTCAAGCTGGGCGCGGAATGGGACACACCCTTCATGAAGGATCTGACCCTCACAGGCCGCGTCAACTTCTTCAGCGGTCAGTACATCAACGAAGCCAACACCCAGGCCATCCCCGCCTATACGCTGGTCGGCATCGGTGCGCGCTATCGCTTCGAAGTCGACCATAAGCCGCTCGCCTTGCGGGCCAACGTCGAGAACCTCTTCAACGAGAGCTCATGGCAGTCGGGCTATACCGGCGGCATCGTCTATCGCGGCACCCCGAGGACCATCTACGTCTCCCTGACGGCCGATTTCTGATCGGGACGCTTTCATGCGCCAAGCCTTCACGCTCCTTCACCGATGGATCGGCCTTGCGATCGCGGCCTTTCTGTTCCTCTCGGGTCTGACCGGCGCGGTGATCTCGTGGGATCACGAACTCGACGACCTGTTGAACGCGCATCTTCACGAGGCGGCCGGTAGTGGCCCGGCGATCGCATCTCTCGAACTGGCGCAGCAGGTCGAAGCGCGCGATGCGCGCGTGCGGGTCACCTATGTGCCGCTGGCCGCCGAGCCGGGCGAATCGCTGTCGTTCAGCGTGCAGCCGCGCGTCGATCCGGCGACGGGCCGCCTCTTCGAACCGGGTTACAATCAGGTCTTCCTCGATCCGGCGACCGGAACCGAACTGGGCCGGCGCCAATGGGGGCAGGCCTGGCCGATCACGTCGGAGACCTTCGTCTCGTTCCTCTACAAGCTGCACTACAGCCTGCACATCCCGGAGATTTGGGGCATCGACCGTTGGGGCTTGTGGCTGCTGGGTGTCGTCGCCGCCATCTGGGCCATCGACTGCTTCATCGGCTTCTATCTGACGCTGCCGGTCCGTCATCCGCCCCGACCGGGCCGACCCGCTGGCGTCGAGCACGCTCTGCAACGCGGCTGGTGGTCGCGCTGGAAGCCTGCATGGAGGGTCAAGACCTCCGGAAGCGCCTACCGCATCAATTTCGACATTCATCGGGCGTTCGGGCTCTGGACCTGGCTCCTGTTGTTCGTCCTGGCCTTCACGGGGTTCTCGTTGAACCTCTACCGGGAGGCCTTCTATCCGATGATGTCGCTGATCTCGAAAGTGACTCCGGGCCCCTTCGAACTGCGAACCATGGCCGACAAGCATCGGCCGATCGATCCGGGGGTCGGCTTCGCCGAAGTGATCGACCTTGCCCGTGCGGAGGGCGTGCGCCGCGGCTGGGCGGAGCCGGTCGGAGGTGTGTTCTACGCCCAGCACTACGGCGTTTATGGCGCGATGTTCTTTCATCCCGGCGACGATCACGGCAGCGCAGGCGTGGGGCCGGCGCGCCTCTACTTCGACGGCGCAGACGGCCGCCTGGTCGGGGACCGTCAACCCTGGAAGGGCACGGCCGCCGACATCTTCGTGCAGGCGCAGTTTCCCCTGCACTCCGGCCGCATCCTGGGCCTGCCGGGCCGCATCCTGATCTCGGTCATGGGTGTCGTGGTCGCTGCCCTGTCCGTGACCGGCGTCGTGATCTGGTATCGAAAACGCCGGGCGCGCGTCGCCGTACGGCGGCATGCGCCCGGTCTTGCCGGGCTGACGGCGGGGGACTAGCGGGGATCGCTCCGCGCCTCCCGCGCCGTTCCTGCCGAGACTATTCGCGCTTGTCGTCCACCTTGATGCCCATGATCTTCTTGGCGGGGTACTTCTTGAAAGTACCGAGATGGTTGCGCATGCCGAGCTGGAAGGCCTCGATGTAGGCCAGCTTGCGCGTCAGGTAATTGTGCTGCTCTTTCGGATCGAGATAGAGGTTGAACAGCTTCGGATAGGTGTAGCGTTCCAGCACGCCGGTGAAGCCGCCGGTGCCGAAGGCGTCCGTCGCGTTGTCGCTCGTGGCCGACAGCACCATCTTGTATTCGCCGCAGCGCATGCCCGAGAAGGTCTGGCTCAGCCAATAGTAGTGGTACTTGCGGTTGGAGAGGCCATCGGGCGCCAGCAGGAACGAGCTCTGGTCGACGCCGTCGATGTAGCGGTCGGACGGCAGGAGCTCCGAGGCGCCGGCCAGGCCGAGCGCCGTCGGCACGATGTCATTGAAATCGAACAGCCCGTCGCTCTGGCGTCCGGCCTCGATCGTGCCCGGCCAGTACATCAGGCCCGGTACGCGCACGCCGCCTTCCCAGGTCGAGCCCTTGGCGCAGCGGAACGGCGTGAAGGCGGCGTCCGGCCAGGTTTCCATGTGCGGCCCGTTGTCGGACGAGATGAAGATCAGCGTGTCCTCGAGCTGGCCCGACTTGCGCAGCGCCTCGACGAGGCGGCCCATGATCTCGTCGAGTTCGAGCAGCGTGTCCTTGTAGGGATGCTTGGCCGGCGACTTGCCGAGGAACTTCTCGCCCGGATAGTTATCGAAGTGGGCGCCGCGCGTGCAGTGATAGAGCAGCCACGGCTTGTCCGACTTGGCCTGCTTCTCGATGAAGGCCTCGGAATACTTGCACCACTTCTCGTCGAGCTCGGAGAGGACGGGGATGGTCACCTCCTCGACGTTGGTCAGTTCCTTGCCCTTGGTCGCGTGCACGAAGCAGCGATTGAAGGGCATGTTCTTGATCCACTCGGTGCGCGCGTCCGAATAGACGATCTCGGGGAAGAAGTGCGGATCGCGCCACTCCGTGTACATGTCGGAGACGGAGAGGAAGCCGTAGAAATCGTCGTAGCCGACATGCTGCGGCTGGCTCTCCACGTTCTCGCCAAGATGCCACTTGCCGACCGCCTGCGTGGTGTAGCCGGCCTGGCCGAGCAGCATCGGCAGAGTGATCTCGCCCTGCAGCCCGCCGGGTTCGCCGTACATCGGCGGACGATGCAGTCCATGACGGTTCGGAACGCGGCCGGTGTGCAGCGTGGCGCGCGACGGCGAGCAGGAGGGTTCGGAATAGCAGGAGGTGAGCTGCAGGCCGCCCCGCGCGATCTTGTCGAAGTTGGGCGTCGGCGCGCCCACGGCGACGCCGCCGCCGTAGCAGCCGAAATCGCCCCAGCCGACATCGTCCATCAGGTAGATCAGGATGTTGGGCTTCTTCTTTCGGGCGGCGATTTTCCGCGCTGCGGCCTCGACGTCTTCCTTGTGCACGAAAGCGGGTTCGAGATGGCTTGCCTTGCGCACGGTCTGCGTTGCGATGGCGTCGAATGCCGGCATGTTTCCTCCGTTGAATTGCGCGCAAGCTACTCGTTTGCCACGTCGATGGCGATGGCCCGTGCGAGCGCAGTCAGCGGCGCGCCGTAACGTTCGCCAGCCTCGGCTTCGCTCAAGGCAGAGCGCGTGAATCGCATCGAGATGCATCCCAGGACGCGATCGTTTCGCTGTATGACGACGGCGATGCCCTGCAGGCGCGCCGCACGCGTCACGACCGAGAAGGCGTGGCCTTGCCGGCGGATCCGCTCAAAGGCCGCCCCCAGTTTCGCATCGTGGCGGACGCCGAGGTCGCGCAGGATCGCGCGCCGTTCCTCTTCCGTCGAGAAGGCGAGCCAGGCGCGTCCGAGGGCGCCTGAGAGGATCGGACTGCGGCGCTGCAGGGCCATGCGCTCGAAGGACATCGGGCTCTCGGCGGCGGTCGAATAGCGGATCGTGATGGCGCGGTGGCTGATCGAGCCGAGATAGAGCGGCCAGCCATGGTCCTGCGTGAAGCGCTGCATGTGCGGCGCGGCGATGTCCACCAGATGATCGATGAAGCGAATGCCCTGCGCGAGCGCAAGCACGCGATCGGTGAGGCGATAGCCCAGCAGCCGTGAGACCTGGGTCGCGTATCCCAGTTCGACGAGCGTGCCGAGCAGGCGCGCGACCGTAGGGCGGGGCAGGCCTGTCTCGGTCGCCAGGGTCGCGATCGTTCCATGCGAGCGCCGGCTCAGCGCCTCGAGGATCGCGAAACTGCGGCGAACGGGCTCTATGGCCATGGCGCGAGGCTATTCCGTAATACGGACTCTGTCGACTTGATCGGAGCGGCGCCCGTCGAACGGGTCTAACGTCTCGCAACAAGAAAAGACGAGGAAACATGATCGGCAGACGGCGGTTCGGGATGGGACTGGGCGCGGCAGCCTTTGCGGTGCCCGCGATCGTACAGGCGCAGAAGTATCCTGCGGGGCGCGTGACGATGGTCGTGCCGTTTCCGGCTGGCGCGGCGACCGACATCAGCGCCCGCGTCTATGCCGAGCGTCTCTCGGCGCTGTGGAGCCAGCCCGTGGTGATCGACAACAAGGGCGGCGGCAATGGCATTCCGGCGGCCGAATCGGTGGCGCGCGCCAAGCCCGACGGGCTGACGCTCTTCGCCACCTCGGCGATGACGCAGGTCGTCAATCCCGCGATCTACGACAAGCTGCCCTACGATCCGATCGCCGACTTCGCGCCGATCTCGCGCATGGGCACCTCGCCCTTCGTGCTGCTGGTGGACCGGAACAGTCCGATCAACACGGCGGCGGAGCTGACGGCGAAGCTGAAAGCCGAGCCCGGCAAGCACAATTACGGCGCCGGCGCCTTGCCTGCGCGCGTCGCCTCCGAACTCTACAAGATGGCGGCAGGAGTCGATGCGGTCTATGTCGGCTACAAGAGCAACCCGCAGGCGATCCCCGACGTGCAGAGCGGCCTGCTCACCTTCATGATGATCGACACCGTCAACGCCAAGATCGCGATGGACCGCGGCGCGCTGAAGGGTTTGTTCGTCACCGACAGCGAACGCTACGCCGCTGTGCCGGCCATGCCGACGGCGGCGGAAGCGGGGCTTCCCGACGTCCTGCTGACGACCTGGACCGGCTTCTATGCGCCGAAGGGGACGCCGGCCGAGATCGTCAACCGGATCAACGCCGACCTCTACACGGTGTCGGCGATGCCGGAAGTCGTCGAGCGGCTGGCGGCCCTGGGCGGCACGCCCAAGCTCATGCGGCCGGCCGAGTTCGCTGCTTTCGCCAGCGCCGAGAAGGAGCGCTGGGGCCAGATCATCCGTCGAGCCAACATCAAGGTTGAATAGGAGAGACCCATGGCAGGATCCCTGAACGCCAATGCCGGCCCGCGTTACCGGCACAACGCCGACGAAAGCGCCCCGTACGAGACGATCACCATCGACAAGCTGACGCCGATCCTGGGTGCCGAGATCGGCGGGATCGACCTCAGCCAGCCGCTGTCCAACCGTCAGCAGGACGAGATCCATCGCGCGCTGGCCGAGAACCTGGTCATCTTCTTCCGCGACCAGCACATCAGCCAGGACCAGCACATGGCGTTCGGCCGCCTGTTCGGCGAGCTGCATACCCACCCCGCGGCGCCGAGCGAACCCGGCAAGCCCGAGCTGATGATCATCCATGCCGACAAGGATTCGCCGCGCGCCAACGGCGAGGGCTGGCACACCGACGTGAGCTGCGACCTCGAGCCGCCGATGGGCAGCATCCTCTACATCAAGAAGTGCCCGCCCAAGGGCGGCGACACGCTGTTCGCCAGCATGTACGCCGCCTACGAGGCGCTGTCGGATCGCATGAAGACCTATCTCGACGGGCTGACCGCCGTGCATGACGGCGAATCGGTCTATCGCGGCCTCTACAAGAACTTCAACGTCGCCGACAAGCCGGAGTATCCGCGCGCCATCCATCCGGTGGTGCGGACGCATCCGGTGACCGGCAAGAAGGGCCTCTACGTCAATCGCGGCTTCACCCGCTCGCTGGTCGGCCTGCCGCGCGACGAGAGCGACGCGATCCTGCGGTACCTCTACGAACACATGGAGAACCCGCTCTTCCAGTGCCGCTTCCGCTGGCAGGAGAATTCCATCGCCTTCTGGGACAATCGCTGCGTCCAGCATCGCGCGATGTGGGACTACTGGCCGCACACCCGCAGCGGCAACCGGGTCACGGTGGCAGGCGACAAGCCTTACTGATACTCCTCGGGGCGTGCTGGTCATATTCGATTGCGATGGGGTCCTGGTCGACAGCGAGCCCCTCGCCAACACTTGCTTTGCCCGCGCGCTCCGGTGCGAGGGTCTCGACTGGAACGTCGAGGACACGATGCGGCGCCTGATGGGCCGCTCGATGAAATCGTGCGTCGAGATTGTCGAAAGCGAACTCGGCCGCGCCCTGCCAGTGGATTTCGTCGACCGCCTGCAGGCCGACACAATGCAGGCTTTCCGCGACGCTCCGCTGCGCACCGTCCCCGGCGTCGTCGAGGCGATCGATGCGATCGAGGCGGCAGGTATCGCGACCTGCGTCGCCAGCTCGGGCAGTCTGGACAAGATGCGGGTCACCCTCGGCATCACCGGCCTGTGGTCGCGCTTCGAGGGCCGCATCTTCAGTTCGAGCCAGGTGCCGCGCGGAAAACCGTTCCCGGACCTGTTCCTCCACGCCGCGATAGAGATGAACGAGCAGCCCTTCGACTGCACCGTGGTCGAGGATTCGCTGCCGGGCATTCACGCGGCCCGCGCCGCCGGCATGCGCGCACTGGCCTATGTCGGCGCCGCGTACAGCGACGCCGAGGCGTTGCGGGCTGCGGGCGGCCGGACTTTCGATGCGATGTCGGCGCTGCCGATGCTCGCATGGGCGTGACGGAATGAGCATGACGGGCTCCTGGTCGATGGGGGCGGGCAACGGCGAGCGCATCGTCGTGGTCGGTGCCGGCATGGCGGGACTGGTCGTCGCGAGGCTGCTGCAGGATTCGGGTTTCACCGTCAGCGTGATCGAGGCGCGAGGACGCATCGGCGGCCGGACCTGGACGGACGATCGCGTCGGCGCGCCCGTCGATCTCGGCGGCTCCTGGGTGCACGGGGTCGACGGCAATCCGCTGACCCTGTGGTGCGAGAAGCTGGGCATCGACCTGATCGAATCGCAGGGCGAGCGCCTGCTGATCGACAAGCGGGCGACCTCGCCGACCCGCGAGGGCCAGCGCCGGCGCGCGGTGATGGGGCGGCTTGCCTTCAAGGCCGCGATCGAATGGGCGACGTGGAAGAGCAAGGCGCTGACCCGCGTCCGCGGTCCGCGCTCGATCTCCGTACGTGAAGCCGTCGAGCCGCTGCTTTCGGCGTCCTGGCTGCCCGAGATCGACCGGCTGGTGATCGCGACCTTCGTCGAGATGAGCGAGGGCGTGCAGAGCGCGCCCTGGGAGGCGGTGGCGGCGGAGGAGTGGTTTCCCACCGAAGGGCTCGAGCGCAATGCCCAGCCCAAGGGCGGCTACCGGTCCCTGATCGACGACGTCGCGCACGGACTGGACATTCGCCAGGGCGCCGTCGTCGAGCGGGTCGTGTGGACGGGCGAGGGCGTGACGGCGATCCTGCAGGGCGGCGAGCGCATCGAGGCGGACCGCGCGGTGATCGCGGTACCGGTCGGGTTGCTGCGTGCCGGACTGCCCGCGCTCGATCCCGCCCCGCCCGAGGCCCAGCGCACGGCGATCGGCCGGATCGGCTACGGGGCGGGCGTTCTCGGCAAGATCTACCTGCGCTTTCCGCACCGCTTCTGGCCGGAGTCGCCGAAATGGTTCGGGCGCCTTCCGGATTCACCGCAGAGGCGCGGCGGCTTCAACACCTGGGTCAGTCACGAGCAGGAGACCGGTCTGCCGATCCTGCTCAGTTTCTGCAACGGCCACACCGCGATCCATCTCGACCGCGAGGCGAGCGACGCGGAAGTGATCGCCGTCGCCATGAAATCGCTGCGTGCGATGTTCGGCGAGGACATTCCCGAGCCCGAGGCGATGGCGTTCCCGCGCTGGCTGAGCGATCCCTGGTCGCGCGGCGGCTATTCCTACCCCGGCGTCGGCAGCGATCCCGACGATTGCACTGCCCATGCGCGCCCCCTGGGAAATCGCGTGTTCTTCGCCGGCGAGGCGACCGAGCCGGTCGAGTACGGTACGGTCCATGCGGCCCTGTGGTCGGCCGAGCAGACCGCCGAGACGATCTTCCGCCTCGCCACCGGCACGGCAGCCTCCCGCGATGCGCGACCCTGGGCGGGTGCCCGTACTGGCGCGGGCAGGCACAATGCGGGATAAGCCCCTATGACCCTTGCCAATGTTCTTTTTGTCCTCGTGCTGGTGTCTGCGTTTGCGACGCTCGGGACGCTGTTCGCCGGCCTGATCAACATGAGCCGCAACCAGGACGGCAACATCGAGGGCAGTCGCCGCAGCAACCGCATGATGTGGTGGCGCGTGCGTCTGCAGCTCCTCACCGTCGTGCTGATCATTCTCTGGTACTTGGCGAGCAGGAGCTAGGCGATGGCCGTTACCCTCAATCGCATCTACACACGCGGCGGCGACACCGGCATGACGTCGCTGGGCCGTGGCGAACGGGTCGCCAAGCACGACATCCGTGTCGAGGCCTACGGCACGACCGACGAGGCCAATTCGGTGATCGGCTTGGCGCGCAGCGCCATCACGCGCGCCGGCAGTGCCGATCCGCGCCTCGCCGAAGCCGACGCGATGCTGGCGCGGATCCAGAACGACCTGTTCGACCTCGGTGCCGACCTCTGCACGCCCGAAGGCAAGACCAAGCGCGACGAGCCGGCCCTGCGCATGGTGGCCTCGCAGGTCGAGCGCCTCGAACACGAGATCGATGCGATGAACGCCGAGTTGCAGCCGCTCAAGTCTTTCATCCTGCCGGGCGGCAGCGAAACCGCTTCGTGGCTGCATCTCGCGCGGACCGTGGCGCGGCGCGCCGAGCGCTGCATGACCCATCTGGCGGCCGAGCAGGAGATCAACCCGGAGGCGATCAAGTACATCAATCGCCTGTCGGACCACCTGTTCGTGCTGGCTCGCCGGGTCAACGACAATGGTGCGGCAGATGTGCTGTGGGTACCGGGCGGGGCGCGCTGACCGGCAAGCTGTTGAAAAATTGGGAAAAAAGCTTCCACACTGCGGTTTTGTGCGGTGCGCCATAGCCTTGACATGATCGGCTCAACACCCCTACACGAAAACCCCTTCGCCGGACGGGTCAGTCCGGCCTCAACTCACCGATAGGCGCAACGCGATGAAAGTGCTGGTCGCGGTCAAGCGGGTCATCGACTACAACGTCAAGATCCGCGTCAAGGCCGACAACACGGGTGTCGAGACGGCTAACGTCAAGATGTCGATGAATCCCTTCGATGAGATCGCCGTTGAAGAGGCGATCCGCATGAAAGAGAAGGGCGCCGCGACCGAAGTCATTGCCTTCTCCGCCGGCCCGGCCCAGTGCCAGGAGACCATCCGCACGGCGCTCGCCATGGGCGCGGACCGCGGTGTGCTGGTGCAGACCGATGCCGAACTGCAGCCGCTGGCCGTGGCCAAACTGCTGAAGGCAGTGGTCGACAAGGAGCAGCCCGGCCTCGTCATCGTCGGCAAGCAGGCCATCGACGACGATTCTAACCAGACCGGTCAGATGCTGGCCGCGCTGCTCGGCTGGTCGCAGGGCACCTTCGCCAACAAGCTGAACGTCGCCGATGGTTCGGTCGAGGTGAAGCGCGAGGTCGACGGCGGCCTCGAGAACATCAAGATCAAGATGCCGGCCGTGATCACGACCGACCTGCGCCTCAACGAGCCGCGCTACGCGTCGCTGCCGAACATCATGAAGGCGAAGAAGAAGCCGATCGAGACGCTGGCGCCGGACGCGCTGGGCGTCGATGTCGCGCCGCGCCTCAAGACCCTGAAGGTCGAGGAGCCGCCGAAGCGCAAGGCCGGTATCAAGGTGAAGACCGTCGCCGAACTCGTCGACAAGCTGAAGAACGAAGCGGGAGTGATCTGATCATGGGCGTTCTCGTCGTCGCCGCGCATGACGGCAAAGCTGTCCGGGCCAACGTCGCCAACGCCGTCACCGCGGCGAGCCAGATGGATCCGGACGTCACGGTCCTCGTGGCCGGCAGCAACTGCGACGAGGCGGCCAAATCGGCCGCTTCGATCGCCGGCGTCACCAAAGTACTTCAGGCCGACGATGCGGCCTATGCCAACTGGCTGGCCGAGGACATCGCGCCGCTGGTCGTCAAGCTCGCGCCGAATTACAGCCACGTCGTGATGGCGGCCGATTCGGTCGGCAAGAACATCGCACCGCGCGTCGCCGCCCTGCTCGACGTCGCGCAGGTCTCCGAGGCGATCCAGGTCGTTTCGCCCGATACGTTCGTCCGGCCGATCTACGCCGGCAATGCGATGGCCACCGTCCAGACCGCCGACAAGATCAAGATCGTCACCGTGCGCCCGACGAACTTCAAGGCGGCGGCCGGCGGCGGTTCGGCGGCGATCGAGAAGATCGGCGGCGAGGGTGCCAAGGGCCTGTCCTCGTACGTCGGCGCCGAGCTGTCCAAGAGCGAACGCCCCGAACTCACCAGCGCCAAGATCGTCGTCAGCGGCGGTCGTGGCCTGCAGAGCGGCGAGAACTTCAAGATGCTCGAGACCCTGGCCGACAAGCTCGGCGCCGGCCTCGGCGCCAGCCGCGCCGCGGTCGATGCGGGTTACGTGCCGAACGACTATCAGGTCGGCCAGACCGGCAAGGTGGTCGCGCCCGACCTCTACATCGCCATCGGCATCTCCGGCGCCATCCAGCATCTCGCCGGGATGAAGGACAGCAAGACGATCGTGGCGATCAACAAGGACGAGGAAGCCCCGATCTTCCAGGTGGCCGACTACGGACTCGTGGGCGATCTCTTCCAGCTCGTCCCCGAGCTCACTGCCGCGATCGAGAAAAAGTAAAGTAACCCGAGGGTACCCATCATGATCAAGCGCATCGGAGTCATCGGTGCCGGCCAGATGGGCAGCGGCATCGCCCATGTCTGCGCGTTGAAGGGCTTCGACATCCGTCTCGCGGATGTCGACCAGGCCCATCTCGACAAGGGTCTCGATGCGATCGGACGCAACATGGACCGGCAGATCGGCCGTGGCATGATCCGTCCGGAAGACAAGGACTCGGCGCTCAACCGCATCTCGACAGCCACCGACTACAAGGCGTTCGCCGACTGCGACCTGATCGTCGAGGCGGCGACCGAGAACGAGGCGGTGAAGCGCGAGATCTTCAAGAAGGTCTGCGAGGGCCTGCCGGCCAACGTCCTGCTCGCGACCAACACCTCGTCGATCTCGGTGACGAGGCTTGCGGCGGTCACCGACCGGCCCGGCAAGTTCATGGGCATGCACTTCATGAACCCGGTCCCGCTGATGGGCCTGGTCGAGCTGATCCGCGGCATCGCCACGGAGGAGGAGACCTTCCGCACGGTGCGCGAGGTCGTGGTCAAGCTCGACAAGAAGCCGGTCAATGCCGAGGACTTCCCGGCCTTCATCGTGAACCGCATCCTGCTGCCGATGATCAACGAGGCGGTCTATGCCCTCTATGAGGGCGTCGGCAACGTCGAGGCGATCGACACCGGCATGAAGCTGGGCGCCAACCATCCGATGGGCCCGCTCGAGCTGGCCGACTTCATCGGCCTCGATACCTGCCTCTCGGTGATGCAGGTTCTGCACGAGGGCCTGGCCGATTCGAAGTATCGTCCGTGCCCGCTGCTCGTGAAGTACGTCGAGGCCGGCTGGATCGGACGCAAGGTCAAGCGCGGCTTCTACGACTATTCCGGCGAGCGTCCGGTCCCGACGCGCTGACGAGGCGGACGGCGCGATGCGTATCGCCGTCCTGCAGTTCGCTCACGAGACGGTGACGTTCCTCCCGAACGACACCACGCTCGACGATTTCACCTATCCCGGCTCGCCGGCCAGCGGCGAAGCGCTGCTGGCGCACGATCCCAAGTCCTACATGGGCGGGTTCGTGAAGGTGGCGCGCGAGTATGACGGTGTCGAACTGGTCGGCATCGAATCGCCGCTGTGGCCGAAGACGGGCACCGGCTCGGGCTGGATCACCGAGGACGCCTACGAGACCCTGCTCGGCCGGATGGTCGCCGGCCTGAAGGAGCAGGGGCCGTTCGACGGCGTCTATCTCAGCCTGCACGGGGCGATGGGCGTGCGCGGCGTCGCGCGACCGGAGGCCGACATCGCCCGCCGCGTCCGCGAGGTGGTGGGGCGCAAGGCCTTCATCGTCGGCACCTTCGATCCGCACGGCAACGAAGACGCCGAGTTCCTGGCCCAGGCCGACATGGCCTTCACGGTCAAATACTTCCCGCACTACGACAGCCATCTCCAGGGCCAGCGCGCGGCGCGAATGCTGGTGCGTGCGATCCGCGGCGACTACGTCCCCGCCACGGTGACGGTGAAGGTGCCGATCATCACGCCGACCGTGCTGCAATGGACCGGCGCCTCGCCGTGGATGGACCTGGTGCAGCGTGCGCTCGTCTGGGAGGCGCGCGAGCCCGACGTCTACGTGAACGTCTTCTTCGGCTTTCCCTTCGCCGACGTGCCCGATGTCGGCCTGACCTTCCAGGTCATGACCAACGGCAATCCGGCGCTGGCCCAGAAGGTCGCCGACGACATGTCGTCCTGGGCATGGCGCCGCCGCGAAGCGCTGCTCAATACCGCGAAAGTCCATCCGATCCCCGAGGGCGTCCGGCTCGCCAAGGAAGCCATGGCGCGCGGCGAGACACCAGTCGTGCTGGCCGACCATAGTGACCGGTCGGGCTATGCGACCTGGATCCTGAAGGAAGTGATCGAGCAGGATCTGTCGGACGTGCTGATCGCGACCGTCGCCGATGCCAAGGTTATCGACGCGCTGAAGGCCGAGGGCGTGAAGGTGGGCGATGCGTTCGACCGGGAGATCGGTGGCCTCGCCGATGAATCGGCCGGCCATCCGGTCCGCGTCACCGGTACGGTGATCGGGGCGCACGAGGCCCATGGCACCCTGTGGGTGAGCGTCGCCTTCGGCCGCGGCAACGTCGTGCTGATCAGCCGCTACCTGACGCAAATCGTCGAGCCCTCGGAACTCGCAGGGCCTGCCTTCGACCTCGCGCAATTCAAGGCGATCGCCATCAAGTCGCGCGTGCACTTCCGCCGCGGCTTCGACGACAGCGGGTTCGCCAGGACCATCCTGCTGGTCGAGCCGGTCGAGCCCTTCCTCGGCACCGTGCGGCTCGACGGCCTGCCCTATCGCAACGTCGATCTGAAGAATTTCTATCCCTACGGCGACGTAGAATTCCCGCAAGCGAGACCTTCATGACCAGCCCGCTCTTCCGACCCTTCATTTCCAAGACGCTGTCGCTGCCCAACCGGGTCGTGATGGCGCCGATGACGCGCTCCAAGAGCCCCGACAGCATCCCCGGCGCCGACGTCGCGGCCTATTATCGCCGCCGCGCCGAAGGCGGCGTCGGTCTCATCATTACCGAAGGCACCACGGTCGACCGGCCGGCCGCTTCCAACGACACCAACGTGCCCGATTTCCATTCGCCCGCCAGTCTCGCGGGCTGGCGGCGGGTGGTCGATGAAGTGCATGCCGCCGGCGGCAAGATCGCCCCGCAGATCTGGCACCAGGGCATGATGCGCAAGACCGGGACCGGCCAGCATCCCGAGGCACCGTCCGACGGTCCGTCCGGCCTGTCCGCCTCCGGCAAGCAGGTCGGTCCGGCGATGAGCGAGGCCGACATCGCCGACACGATCGACGCCTTTGCTCGTGCGGCCGGTGCCGCCCAGGAGATCGGCTTCGACGCCGTCGAGATCCACGGCGCGCACGGCTACCTGATCGACCAGTTCTTCTGGGACGGCGCGAACAAGCGCAGCGATACGTGGGGCGGCGACTTCGTGCAGCGCACGCACTTCGCCGCCGAGATCGTCAAGGCAATCCGCGCGCGAGTGGGTGCGGACTACCCGATCATCTTCCGCTTCTCGCAATGGAAGCAGCAGGACTTCACGGCGCGTCTGGCGCTGACGCCCGACGAGCTTGCGCGTTTCCTCGAACCGCTGACCGCTGCCGGCACCGATATCTTCCACTGCTCGACGCGCCGCTTCTGGGAGCCCGAGTTCGAGGGCTCGACGCTGAACCTCGCGGGCTGGACCAAGAAGCTCACCGGCAAGCCCACCATCACCGTGGGCTCGGTCGGCCTCAAGGGCGCGGATTTCGTGCAGACGTTCCGGACGCGCGAGGATTCCGAGATCGGCGATCTCGGCGAACTCGAGGCCCGGCTGGAGCGCGAGGAGTTCGACCTGGTGGCCGTTGGCCGTGCCTTGCTGGCCGATGCGCAATGGGCGACCAAGGTGCGCGAGGGGCGCTTCGGCGATCTGGCGCCGTTCTCGGCGTCGTCGCTGGCGACGCTCGCCTAAGATACCGCGCTAATCAGGGAGACGTCGCATGCCTCCGTTCTTCAAGCCTCTCCTCGCGACCGCCATGCTGGCCAGCCTGGCGCTGCCGTTCGCTTCGGCCGAGGCGCAATGGGTGTTCGTCGCCCGCAAGGCGTTGGGCCGTATCCACCAGATGACCGAAGGCGGCCAGCCGGACGGCCGGCCCGGCTACGATTTCGCGACGGTCCTGCTCGATGCCCATGCCGACAAGATCTTCTCGACCGCGCTCGACCTCGCGCGGAAGAATCCCTCGGTCCGCATCCTGATGCAGGATCCCGGCGCACGCCGCATCCAGATCGCCGAGGGCGACCGCACCGCCACGCTGAACGTCGTCCCGTTCAACGACGACGTCTCGCAGCTCATGATCGCAGGCCATGCTGGCGCGGGCGAAGGCTCGACCGCGTCGCTGGTCGTCCAGGCGGTGCTGCGGGTCTGCAAGGAAATGGGCAAGCACTGCGAAGTCAGCAACTGAGCCGTACTCCCTCATCCTGAGGAGGTCGCGCAGCGACCGTCTCGAAGGATGGGCAACAGACGTGGTGCGCGTGCCCACCCTTCGAGACGCGCTCCTGCTGAGCGCTCCTCAGGGTGAGGTCGTGCTAGGTCTGCCAGTCGAGGCCAATGTCGAGGACGCTGGCGCTGTGCGTGAGCCAGCCGGCTGAGATCAGGTCGACGCCGCAGGCCGCGATGGCCGGCGCCGTTTGGGGTGTGATGCGGCCGGAGGCTTCGGCGAGGGCGCGTCCGTCGATCACGCGGACCGCGGTGGCGAGCTGCTCGGGCGTCATGTTGTCGAGCAGGACCGCGTCGACGCCGGTCGCCAGCGCCTCCTCGAGCTGATCCAGCGTATCGACCTCGACTTCGATCTTCACGAGATGACCGACGCCGCGACGCGCCGCGAGGATCGCCGGCCGGATGCCGCCGGCCACGGCGACATGGTTGTCCTTTATGAGCACGCCATCGTCGAGGCCGAAGCGGTGGTTCATGCCGCCGCCCACGCGAACGGCGTATTTCTGCAGGGCGCGCAGCCCCGGCATCGTCTTGCGCGTGCAGCAGATGCGCGCCTTGTGGCCGCGCACGGCCTCGACCAGCGTGGCCGCGCCACTGGCGACGCCGCTCAGATGGCCGAGGAAGTTCAGGGCGACGCGCTCGGCAGTCAGCATGCCGCGTGCCGGACCGGCGATGGTGGCGATGCGGTCGCCGGGCGCGAGCGCCGTGCCGTCCGGCCGTTCGATCGCAATCTCGATCAAGGGGTCGACCAGCCGGAAAGCCATGGCCGCTGCGCCGAGCCCCGCGACGACGCCGGGCTGGCGCGCGACCAGCGCGGTCCTCGCGCGCGCGGTCGGCGGCACGATGGCATCGGTGGTGAGGTCGCCGGCGCGGCCGAGATCCTCCAGGAGGGCGGCACGCACCACGGGTTCGACCATCAGAGCGGGAAGGGAGGGGACCATCACCGGAGCCTCAGATTTCCAGCATGCGTTCGACCGCGCGCCGCGCCGGCTGCGCCACGGCAGGGTCGATCGTCACTTCGTGGTGCATCGTCTCGAGCGTGCGGCGGATCTTCGGCAGGGTGATCTGCTTCATGTGCGGGCAGAGGTTGCACGGACGGATGAACTCGACCTCGGGATGCTGGACGGCGACGTTGTCGCTCATCGAGCATTCGGTCACGAGGACGACCCGCGCCGGCCGCTTGCTGTCGACATAATCGATCATCGCCGCGGTCGAGCCGGTGAAATCGGATTCGCCCACGACCTCGGGCGGGCATTCCGGATGGGCCAGCACCACGATGCCGGGGTGGCCGGCGCGCAGCTGGCGGATGTCCTGCGCCGTGAAGCGCTCGTGCACCTCGCAGTGGCCGGCCCAGGTGACGATCTCGACGCCGGTTTCGGCCGCGATGTTCTGCGCCAGATATTCGTCGGGCAGCATGATGACCTTCGGCACGCCGAGGCTCTCGACGATCTTGCGGGCATTGCCGGAGGTGCAGCAGATGTCGCTCTCGGCCTTCACGGCGGCGGACGTGTTCACGTAGGTCACGACGGGCACGCCGGGATAGCGCTGGCGCAGCAGCCGGACGTCGGCGGCGGTGATCGAGGCGGCGAGCGAGCAGCCGGCGTCGAGGTCGGGGATCAGCACGCGCTTGGCCGGATTGAGGAGCTTGGCCGTCTCGGCCATGAAATGGACGCCGGCCAGGACGATCGTCCCGGCGTCCACCTTCATGGCCTCGCGGGCCAGCGCCAGGCTGTCGCCCACGATGTCGGCCACGCAGTGGAAGATTTCGGGCGTCTGGTAGTTGTGCGCGAGGATCACGGCATCCCGCTCGCGCTTCAGCGCCAGGATGGCGTCGATGTCCTCGGCGAAGGCCGGCCATTCGATCGAGGGAATCACCGATTTCACACGATCATAGAGCGGTGCGGTCCGGGCCATCAGGTCAGGTGCAAAGGACAGGGACATTTCCAACCTCATTATGCTCAAATAGAGTATTAATTATTTATACTAAGAATGAGCATTAATCAGGTCAAGTTTTCAGATGGGGCGGGAGAGGGGGAGCTTGCTGCCGGCGACGGCGCGTTCGAGGACGACCTCGCGGCGGAAGCGGAACAGCTTGGCCGGGCGGCCCCGTGCCTCCGCGGTCGACGCCCCCGTCGGCTCGACCAGTCCCTGCGCGTCGATCAAGCGGCGGAAATTCTGCTTGTGCATGGGCCGGCCGGCCAGCGCCTCGACGGCGCGCTGGAGCTGCAGCAGGGTGAATTCCGGCGGCATCAGCTCGAAGAATACCGGCCGGTATTTGATCTTGGCCCGCAGCCGCGCGATGCCGGTGGCGAGGATGCGGCGATGATCGTGTCGCATCGGCATCCCCGGCACGGGATCGGCCGCCGCATGCTTCGCCTCGGGCACCAGACCAGCCTCGTACAGCAGCTCGTAGCGCTGCAGGACCAGGTCCTCGTTCCAGTTTTCCTGGCCGTCGCCGAAGTTCACCTCGACCCGCTGCTGCCGCTCGCGCCGGCTTGCCGCATCGCCGCCGGCCTCCACCCACGTTGCGAGTCTCGGCAGGATGGCCTCGCCGATCAGCGGGGAGGGACCGGCACGCCAGTCCTCCCAGGGGAAATAGCGGTACCAGCTCCGCCATTCCGGATCGCGTGCGCCCGCTGCCAGCCGCTCGCGGGTGAGACCGAGATAGCTGATCGACACGACGCGCTGCCGGCCGTCCAGGCCAAGGCGGTTGCGATCGGCGAAGGTGTAGAGCTGCTCGACATAGCCCAGCGGATGATGGGTCTGCCGTTCGACCCAGGCGCGCAGGCCGCTCTGAAGGGTCGGATGCTCGGTCGCGAAGGGCCCCGATGGCAGGACGGTGCCGTCTTCCAGGGTCAGCACCAGCGGCTGGTCCGCCGTCAGGGCGACCAGCACCGCATTGAGTTCGATGGCGACGGCGTCGGAGGGCGCGGGAGGCGGCGTCATGTCGGCCGCATTATGCACGAACCCGGCGCGACCGGGCGTCCCGTCAGCCCTTGTCCTTGCCCATCGCCGCCTTCATCAGGGCGATCGACTCGGGCATGTCCCAGTCGGCATCGCCCTCGATGCGGCCGAGTTCGCGGCCCTTGGCATCGACCAGGATCGAGGTCGGCAGCAGGGTGACGTCGAGACCCTGCATGGTCTTGCGGCCCTTGTCGAAGAAGATGCCGAGATTGGCGAGCTTCTGGTCCTTGTAGAAGGGCGCGACCTTGGGCTTGGTCGGTCCGTCGATCGACAGCGGCACAATCAGGAACTTGTCCTTCGGGAACGCGGCCTGCAGCCGGTCGAGGCTCGGCATTTCCTTTACGCAGGGGGTGCACCAGGTTGCCCAGAAGTTCAGCAGGACGACCTTGCCCTTGAAGTCGCCGAGCTTCATCGGCTTGTCGTCGGCGTTCTGGATCTCGAGGTCGGGCAGGGCCTTCGGCTGGGCGGCGAGCTTGAACCGTTCCATGGCGCCCTTGGCCATGTCGGGCTTCACGCCGGCGATGGCCCGTCCCGCCTGGAGGGTCAGGGCGAGGGCGGCAATGCCGCCGGCCAGGACCGATCGCCTGCCGGGGAGGAAATCTCGCTGGGGATGTGCCATAAGCCGCGTTCCTAAAAGGATATATGGCTGAATTCATGGCACGGAAGAACACGACTGCGCGAGCGGCCAAGAGTGGCTCCAATCGTCGCTCCAACACGATGTGGGGCGGCCGCTACAAGCTCGGGCCCGCGGAAATCATGGAGAAGATCAACGCCTCCATCGGTTTCGACCGGCGGCTCTATGCGCAGGATATCGCGGGCTCCGTCGCGCACTGTGACATGCTGGTGGCCCAGGGCATCCTGACGGCCAAGGACGGCCGCGACATCAAGCGCGGCCTCGCCCAGGTCAAGGCCGAGATCGAGAGCGGCAAGTTCAAGTTCTCGACCAAGCTCGAGGATATTCATTTCAACGTCGAGCAGCGGCTGACCGACATCATCGGTTCGGCCGGCGGGCGGCTGCATACCGCACGCTCGCGCAACGACCAGATCGCGCTCGATGTCCGCCTGTGGGTGCGCGACACGATCGACAAGGTCGAGGAGATGCTGCGCGACCTGCAGGCTGCGCTGATCGACCGTGCGGACGAATATTCGGCCACCATCATGCCGGGCTTCACCCATCTGCAGACGGCCCAGCCGATTACGTTCGGTCATCACCTGATGGCCTATGTCGAGATGTTCGGCCGCGACCGCAGCCGCTTCGCCGACTGCCGCGCGCGTCTCAACGAATCGCCGCTGGGCGCGGCGGCGCTGGCGGGCTCGCCGCATCCCATCGATCCGCGCAAGACCGCCAAGGCGCTGGGCTTCGAGCGGCCGATGGCCAATTCGCTCGATGCCGTGTCCGACCGCGACTATGTGATCGAGTTCATCGCCGCCGCCTCGACGACCGCCGTGCACCTGTCACGCCTCTCCGAGGAGATCGTGATCTGGTGCTCTGCGCCGTTCCGCTTCATCGCGCTGTCGGATGCCTTCACGACCGGCAGCTCGATCATGCCGCAGAAGCGCAATCCCGACGCTGCCGAGCTGACGCGCGCGAAAGTCGGCCGCATCGTCGGCAGCTTCGTCGCTCTCTGCACCATCCTGAAGGGCCTGCCGCTGACCTACGGCAAGGACATGCAGGAAGACAAGGAACCGCTGTTCGACGCCGCCGATTCGCTGGAGCTGGGCATCGCCGCCATGACCGGCATGATCCGCGACCTCAAGGCCAATCCGGAGCGGATGCGGGCCGTGGCCTCCGCCGACTATTCCGTGGCGACCGATCTCGCCGACTGGCTGGTGCGCAAGGTCGGCCTGCCGTTCCGCCAGGCCCATCACGTCACCGGGCGCCTGGTCGGCATCGCCGCGGACAAGGGGAGAGACCTCGACAAGCTGCCGCTCGAGGAGATGCAGGCGGTCGAGCCCAAGATCGATCGCAGCGTCTACCGCGTGCTGACGGTCGAGGCCTCGGTCAACGCCCGCAAGAGCCTGGGCGGCACCGCGCCCTCAAACGTCGAGCGCGCCGTCGCCGAAGCGCGGCGTCGCTTCCTGGGCAAGGCCGGGGGACGCTGAATATGAGCTTCTTCGCTTACAAGGATGGCGAGATGCACGCCGAGGGCGTCGCGCTCGCCACCATCGCGGCCCAGGTCGGCACGCCGTTCTATTGCTACTCCGCGTCGGCGCTGCGCGCCGGCTGGAAGGAGTTCGCCGACGGAATCAAGGGGATGAACGCCAGCGTCGCCTACGCGATGAAGGCCAATAGCAACCTGGCCGTCATCCGCCTGTTCGGCGAGATGGGCGCCGGTGCCGACATCGTCTCCGTGGGCGAGATGAAGCGGGCGCTGGCGGCCGGCATTCCTGCGCATCGCATCATCTATTCCGGCGTCGGCAAGAAGGCGTCGGAACTGATGGCGGCGCTCGAAGCCGGCGTCGGCCAGATCAACGTCGAGAGTTCGGCCGAACTGGAGACGCTGAACGCCGTGGCAGGCCAGCTCGGCCTCAAGGCCGACATCACCATCCGCGTGAACCCCGACGTCGACGCCAAGACACACGCCAAGATCACGACGGGTCGCAAGGAGAACAAGTTCGGCATCGACATCGACCTGGCGCGCGAGGCCTTCGCGCTGGCCGGGCGCCTGCCCAACCTCAAGGTCGTGGGCGTGGCCATGCATATCGGTTCGCAGCTCACGTCGCTCACCCCCTATCGCGACGCCATCGTGCGGGTGCGTGAGCTGATCGCGCAGCTCCGCCAGGACGGCCATGCGATCGACCGGTTCGACATCGGCGGCGGGCTGGGGATCGTTTATGCCAACGAGAAGCCGCCCTCGATCGCCGAGTTCATGGCCGTCGTGGCGCGCGAGACCGAGGGGCTGGGCTGCGAACTGGCGTTCGAGCCCGGTCGCCGGCTGGTCGGCGAGGCAGGCGTGCTGGTGGGCGAGGTCATCCTCGTGAAGCCCGGATCGGCCAAGACTTTCGTCATCGTGGATGCGGCGATGAACGACCTCATCCGTCCGACCCTGTACGAGGCGTGGCACGATATTCTGCCGGTGCGCGAGCCGCGCCGCGATGCCGCCACGATCCGTTGCGACATTGTGGGTCCCATCTGTGAATCCGGCGACTTCCTGGCACAGAACCGTGATCTGCCGCCGCTGGCGGCGGGCGATCTCGTGATGGTACGGTCGGCGGGCGCATATGGGGCAGTGATGGCTTCCAGCTACAACAGCCGTCCGCTGGCGCCCGAAGTGATGGTGGATGGCACGCGGTTTGCGGTTACACGACCGAGGCCCACCGTCGAAGACATGATCTCTGCCGAGCGGTTCCCGCCCTGGATGGAGCCGCAAAAGGCCTGACAAGCCGAGAAGGCCTAACGAAAGGACGTCGATGGACGCCAGCCAGACCACCCCGACGCTCGCGGCCCCAGGGCTCGCACGCAAGATCGGCTTGGCGCGGGCGACTCTGGCGTGGGAAGGCCTGTGGCCGCGCTTCGTACCGCTGCTTTCGTTCGTGGCGCTGTTCGTCGCTGCCGCCCATCTCGACCTTTTCGCCGGCCTGGATCCTTGGGTGCATACCGGTATCCTGGCCGCCATCGCGATCGCCTTCGCCGGTCTCGCCTGGTGGCGCCTGCGTGATTTTTCCTGGCCCACGCGCGAAGCGTCGATCCGTCGACTCGAGCGCGACAGCGACATTCCGCACCGCCCGCTCGTGGCCGTGCAGGACCATCTGGCCGCCGGCAATGCCGACCCGATGGCCGTGGCCCTCTGGCAGGCCCATCGCCGCCGCGAGGCCGAGCGTCTCGCCGGCCTGAGCAATCGGCCGGCTCATCCGGGCCTCGCCAGCCTCGACAAGTGGGCGCTGCGCTTCGTGCCGCTTCTGGCTCTCGTCGTCGCGATCGCCGTTGCGGGCGGCTGGCGCAGCGACCGTATGGCGGCCGCCGTGACACCGGCCTTCCCGCCGCCGCCGCCGGTCGTCGCCAATCTGTGGATCGCGCCGCCGGCCTATACCGGCAAGCCGCCGGTCTATCTGGACATGGCCGATCCCGACAAGGTGCTGCGCGTTCCTGTCGGCAGCAAGATCGCGGGCTTCGTCGACGATGTGCGCGGTCGCAAGCCGCCCCAGCTCTCGATCGACGGCAAGGCCACCGAATTCTCGACCGTGAGCAAGGGCAAGTACCAGGTCGAGGAGGTCATCACCGAGGGCAAGCAGATCACCCTGCAGGCGCGCGGCGACGAGCAGGCGCGCTGGAAGCTCCACGTCATTCCCGACCTCGCCCCGACCATCGAGTTCACGCGCCCGATCGGGGTCGACAAATGGTCGACCAAGATCGAGTACCTCGCCGGCGACGATTTCGGCATCACCGGCGTCCAGCTCCAGATGCGCCTGCACGGCAGCGTGCTGGGCGACGATGCGCTGAGCAGCGACGAGGAACCCGAAGTGCTGCGGGTCGACCTGCCGGTCGCGGGCAACGCCAAGAAGATTTCCGATACCTTTGTTCGCGACCTGACCAGCCATCCGTGGGCGGGCCTCAAGGTCACGGTGATGCTGTTTGCCACCGATGCGCTGGGCCAGAAGGGCCGCAGCTCGGTCGAGACCTTCCTGCTGCCGGAGCGGGTGTTCAACGACCCGACGGCGCGGGCCCTGATCGTGCTGCGCAAGGCGCTGACCCGCGATCCCAAGGGCTATCGCATCGACGTCGCCGACGGCATGCGCCTGATCCACGGCCAACCGTCGAGCTATCGCGAGGACCCGGTCGTTCAGCTCGGCCTGCGGATCGGGTCGGTGCGGCTCGCGCAGAACGACAACAAGGAGACGATCGACGACACGCAGAAGCTCCTCTGGGATCTGGCCATGCGCCTCGAGAGCGGCGCCACCTCCGACGCCGAGCGCGCCGTCGAGCAGGCGCGCCAGCAGCTGCAGGACGCCATGCAGCGCCAGGCCGGCGACGAGGAGATCGAAAAGCTGATCCAGCAGCTCTACGACGCCATGGCGCGGTGGCAGCGCGAGCTGGCCGAGAAGATGAAGGATCCCGACGAGCGCCGCCGCATGGAAGAGCAGGCGGAAAAGATGGATCCGAACAACACCATCACCGGCGACGATCTTCAGAAGATGCTCGACAAGATTCGCGAGATGGCCAAGAACGGCCAGCGCGAAGAGGCCAAGCGCATGCTCGAGGAGCTGCGCAAGATGATGGAGAACGCCACTCCGATGATGGCGAACCCCAATGGCCAGCAGCAGCGTCAGCAGCAGGGACAGCGCGGCCAGCAGGGCCAGGGCAACCAGCAGGGCCGCGAAATGATGAACCAGCTCGACCAGCTGTCGCGCCGGCAGAACCAGCTGCTGGGCGAGTCCGAGCGCGAGGGCCGCCAGCAGCAGGGCCAGCGCGGCCAGCAGGGACAGCAAGGTCAGCGCGGCCAGCAAGGACAGCAGGGACAGCAGGGACAGCAAGGACAGCAGGGCCAGCAGGGACAACGGGGCCAGCAAGGACAACAGGGCCAGCAGGGCCAAGGCCAGCAGGGGCAGGGGCAGGGCCAGTGGGGCGATCAGCAGCGCGGCCAGCAGGAAGGCCTGCGCGGTCGGCTGGGCGAGTTCATGCAGAAGCTCGACGAAAACGGCCTGCAGATGCCGGAATCGCTGGGCCGGGCCGAGCGCTCGATGCGCGAGGCCGAGGAGGCGCTGCGTCGCGGCGACCCGCGCGAGGCGTCCCGCGCCCAACGCCGGGCGCTCGACAACCTCCAGCAGGGCATGGGCGACATGGCCGAGCAGCTGCGCCAGCAGCGCGGTCCGGGCAATAACCAGGACATCGCCGAGATAGAGGAACGCGAACGCCGCAGCGAGGACCGCGACCCGCTGGGCCGGTCCGACGGCAACTACGGCGATGCGATCGACTCCGGCTCCGACAAGGTGCCGCTCGAGCTCGACCGCCAGCGCAGCCGCGAGATCCTCGACGAACTGCGCCGCCGCGCCGGCGACCAGCTGCGCCCGAAGGAAGAGCTCGACTACATCGACCGGCTGCTGAAGACGTATTAACGTCTTTCAACATCACCTCACCCTGAGGGCGCTCCGCAGGAGCGCGTCTCGAAGGGTGGGCGCGAGCACCACATCTGTTGCCGATCCTTCGAGACGCGGCCTTGCGGCCGCTCCTCAGGATGAGGTTGTACGGGTGTCTAGATCGAAGACTCTAGGCGGTCTTCTCGACCACGCCGATATAGGGCAGGCCGCGGAAGCGGTGGGCCCAGTCGAGGCCGTAGCCGACGAGGAATTCGTCGCCCGCCTCGAAACCCACGAAGTCGGCCTTGAGATCGGTGCGCCGCTTGGCGGGCTTGTCGAGCAGGGTGCAGATCGAGACGCGCCGGGCGCCGCGCTCCTCCAGGAGCTTCTTGGCGAAGCTGAGCGTCAGGCCCGATTCCAGGATGTCGTCGACCAGCAGCACGTCGCGGTCGCGCACGTCGTCGACGATGTCGCGCACGATGCGGACGTTGCCGCTCGTCTCGGTGCCGCTGCCGTAGCTCGACAGGGTGAGAAAATCCATCGACCAGTCGGCGCCGGTACGGCTGAGCGCGCGGATCAGGTCGGCGGCGAAGACGAAGCTGCCCTTGAGCACCGAGACGACCAGCGTGTCGGACGCGAGCTTCTCGGAAAGATCCGTCGCCATCTCCTCGACGCGTGCGGCGATCTCGGCGGCGGAGAAACGGATGGAAACGACCGGACGGTCGGAGGTGGTGCGGTCGGGCAACGGAAACTCTCGTGAAGGGAGGGGCGCTAGTCGACGGTCGGCACGATGTTGGTCGCACCCGAGGGGGGCTCGTCAAGCGGCAGGCTGAAGCTCCGGCGCGCGCCGGGCGGGATCGGTCCTTCGATCAACGGCATCGCGCGCTCAGCCAGGACCTGATCGCCAGCACGGAAGACCAGCTTGAGGCGGCGGGTCGAGCCGGGGGCGGTGCCGGTATTGATCAATTCGCCGAGTACGACGTAGCGCCCATCGATCAGGTCGATCTTGGTCGTCGCCATGTCGATCCCGACATGGGCGCGCGCCACCTGGGTCGCGCTCTGCTTTGCGTTCGCGGCGTCGAGATGCAGCAGCGCGCGCCACGAGGCGGGCAGCCGGGCCTTGATCTGATCGCGATAGGCGTAGCCCGCACCGCCCAGCAACACGACCAGGACGATCGCATAGGCGATCCAGGTGCCCCAGTTCGTTTTCGGTTTCGGCGGCGGTGTCGTGAGCGCCGGCAGGCCGGCGCCCGGCGTGGAGGGACGGATGACGACGTCGGGCACGGGAGGCGCGGCCGACGCAGGCTGCGCTTCCGCCGCCGCTTCCGTGACGGAAGCGGTTTCTGCGACCGGCTGTGAGTCAGGTTTCTGGAACCAGCGATGGCTGCAGCGCGCACACTGGACAGTGCGACCTGTCGGGCCGATCGCCATGGGGTCGACGGCGTATCGCGCGCCGCAATTGGAACAGGTAAGCTGCATGATGAGCGGGGTTTGCCCCACCAGATGTCCTTTGCGCGGCGACACTAGGCCACTACAAGTTGGCATACAAGCAACACGTCGCTCGCGAATACGATTGAGATGATTGGCCTCCGGCTGCGTTCGTTCTTCTTCAATGTCGGCTGGTATGTCGGCACCACGATCCTCGCCATCGCCGGTTCGCCGATCCTGCTGATGCCGCGGCGCTTCGTGGTCGCCTGGTCGCTGGTGTGGATCGACTTCTGCCTGTGGTGGCTGCGGGTCACCTGCCGGCTGACGCATCGCGTCGGTGGGCTGGAGAACATGCCTGCGGGGCCGGTCATCTTCGCGTGCAAGCATCAATCCTCATGGGAGACGCTGGCGTTCTCGCGCCTGTTTCCGGGTGCCGCCACCGTGATGAAGCGCGAGCTGGTCCTGATCCCGATCGTCGGCTGGGCGATGGCGCGGGCCGGCAACATCGCCGTCGAGCGCGGCGATGGCGCCAAGGCGTTGCGTGGACTGGTGAAGCAGGCCAAGGCGACCTTGGCCGAGGGTCGGTCGATCCTGATCTTCCCCGAGGGCACGCGCGTCGCCGTCGGCGACGAGAAGCCCTACCAGGTGGGAACGGCGGCGCTCTACCGGCAGCTCGGCGTGCCGGTCGTCCCCGTGGCGCTCAACTCGGGCCTGTTCTGGGGGCGTCGGAAGTTCATCAAGTGGCCGGGCGTGATCGACGTCGAGATCCTGCCCGCGATCCCGCCGGGCCTCGGGCGGGACGTGTTCATGGCCACTCTGCGTGAGCGCATCGAGGGGGCCACCGACCGGCTCGTTGCTGCAGCCCGCGAGCGCGAACGAAAATAGAACGTTCTGTTGATATCGACGGGCCTTGGGCCTAGTTTTCAGCATGGAATGGTCGCCCGTCTCCCAGCGGATCTGGGACATGAAATATCGCTTCAAGAGTGCACCGGGAGCCAGCGCGGCTGCGATTCCCGACGCCGACCTCGAGGCGACCTGGTGGCGCGTCGCCCGCGCCCTGGCCGCGCCGGAGCGGGATCCGGAGCTCTGGGCCGGCCGTTTCCACGAGGCGCTGTCGGACTTCAAGTTTCTGCCGGCCGGGCGGGTGATCGCGGGGGCGGGCACGGGGCGGACGGTCACGCTCTTCAACTGCTTCGTGATGGGCACGATCCCCGACGACATGTCGGGCATCTTCGAGAATCTGCGCGAGGCCGCGCTCACGATGCAGCAGGGCGGCGGCATCGGACACGATTTCTCGAGCCTTCGCCCGCAGGGCGCACCCGTGGTGGGCGTCGGCGCCGACGCGTCGGGCCCTCTGTCCTTCATGGACGTGTGGGACTCGATGTGTCGCACCATCATGAGCGCGGGTTCGCGCCGTGGCGCCATGATGGCGACCCTGCGCTGCGACCATCCTGATATCGAAGCGTTCGTCGACGCCAAGCGCGACCCGAAGCGGCTGCGCATGTTCAACGTCTCGGTGCTGGTCACCGACGCCTTCATGAAGGCGGTCGAGTCCGATGCCGACTGGCCGCTCGTGTTCGGCGGCAGGACCTTCCGGACGGTGAAGGCCAAGGCGCTGTGGGAACGCATCATGCGCGCCACCTATGACGTTGCCGAGCCGGGCGTGATCTTCATCGATCGCGTGAACCGCCGGAACAACCTGCGCTATTGCGAGACCATCCAGGCGACGAACCCCTGCGGCGAGCAACCCCTGCCGCCGTACGGCGCCTGTCTGCTTGGATCGATCAATCTCGCGGCACTGGTGAAGGCGCCGTTCACGCCCGGAGCGGCGCTCGACGACGAGGCGCTGGAGCGGCTCGTGCCGCTGGCCGTGCGCATGCTGGACAATGTGATCGACGTCTCGCGCTTCCCGCTGCCGCAGCAGGAGAAGGAGGCCAAGGCCAAGCGGCGCATCGGCCTCGGCGTGACCGGTCTCGCCGACGCGCTGATCTTCTGCGGCGTGCGCTACGGCTCGCCCGAGGCGGTGCGGCTGACGCGCGAATGGCTGGGCGCGGTGCAGCGTCTCTCGTACATGGCATCGGCCGACATTGCCGCCGAGAAGGGCAGCTTTCCCCTCTATGATCGTGGAAAGTATCTGGCGGGCGAGACGATCAAGGCCTTGCCCGAGGAGGCCCGGACGGCGATCGGCCGCTACGGCATCCGCAACGCGCTCCTGAACTCGATCGCGCCCACCGGCACCATCTCGCTGCTGGCCGACAACGTTTCGTCCGGCATCGAGCCGGTGTTCGCCTTCAGCTACGTGCGCCATGTCCTGCAGCCAGACGGGTCCAAACGCGAGGAGAGCGTCGACGATTACGCCTTCCGTGTCTGGCGCGAGATGAAGGGCAACGAGGCGCCGCCGCCGGACGTCTTCGTCGATGCCCAGACCCTCGCGCCCGCCGATCATCTGGCGATGCAGGCCGCGGCGCAGGACCATGTCGACAGCTCGATCTCCAAGACCATCAACCTGCCGCGGGACATCTCCTTCGAGGCCTTCAAGGGCGTGTACGAGGAGGCCTATGCGCAGAACTGCAAGGGCTGCACCACCTACCGTCCCAATGACGTGACCGGCGCGGTGCTGGAAGTGAAGCCGGCGGAGACCGCGAAACCCGTTCCGACGGTGGCGCCGCGCGACAGCGACGTCGTCTACCTGGCGCCGCCGCTCGATCGGCCGGAGGAGCTGCCGGGCCGGACCTACAAGATCAAATGGCCGGGCAGCGACCACGCCATCTACATCACCGTCAACGACGTGCTGCAGGAGGGGCGCCGCCGGCCCTTCGAGATCTTTATCAACTCCAAGAACATGGAGCACTATGCCTGGACGGTGGCGCTCACGCGCATGATCTCGGCGGTGTTCCGGCGCGGCGGCGACGTCTCGTTCGTCGTGGAGGAGCTGAAGGCGGTGTTCGACCCGCGCGGCGGGCAGTGGATGGGGGGCCGCTACGTGCCCTCGCTGCTGGCCGCGATCGGCGGCGTGATCGAGCGCCACCTGGTCGAGATCGGCTTCCTGGCGCCGACCGAATCGCCCCGGCTGATCGATGCGATCGAGGAGCGCATGCGCCACGCGACGGGGGGCCGGGACGGCGCGCCGGCGCCCGGCGCCGGTTCAGCCACCTCGATGGGGCAGTGCCCCCAATGCGGCGCCGCAGCCCTCACTCACCAGGAGGGCTGCGACGTGTGCCTGAATTGCGGCTACTCGCGCTGCGGGTGACCCAGTCACCCGCAACCTGCTCAGCCGAGCTCGAGCTCGATCCCGGCCGACTTGCTGACGCCGGCCCACAGGGTGGCGAAGTCGCCCACGAAGGCGGTGTATTCGGCCGGCGTCATCGGCTTGTCGCCGGGCAGCAGAACCACGTCCTTGAAGCGCTCCACCACCTCGGGGGCCTTGTAGGCCTTCTGCAGCTCGTCATAGAGCCGCGCCACGATGTCGGGCGACATGCCCTTCGGACCGGAGACGCCCACCCAGGTCGAGGTCGTGAGCTTGGGGAAGCCCTGCTCGGCGAAGGTCGGGGCGTTGGGATACATGTCGAGGCGCTTGTCCGAGCTGACCGCCAGCAGGCGGACCTTGCCCGAGTTGATGTGCGGCACGTTGGTCGTGATCGGGTCGAACATCGAGGGAATGGCGCCGGCCAGCATGTCCTGCAGCGACGGCGCGGAGCCGCGATAGGGGACGTGCTTCAGCTTGACGCCGGCCAGGCTGCCCAGCAGCTCGCCCATCAGGTGGGTGTTGGAGCCGATGCCCGAGCTGCCGAAGGCGATCTCGTCGGGCTTGGCCTTGGCGGCGGCGATGTAGTCGGCCAGCGTCTTGTAGGGCGAATCGCCCGGCACGATCAGGACGTTGGGCGTATGGCCGATCAGGGTTACGTGGGTGAAATCGGTGATCACGTTATAGGGCAGCTTGGGGTAGATGCCGGGCGCGATGCCGAGCGGCGAGGCATGCGAGATCACGAGCGTATAGCCGTCCGGCGCGGCCTTGGCGGCCAGGTCGGAGCCGATCGTGCCGCCGGCGCCCGGGCGGTTCTCGACCACCACCTGGGTGCCGAGGGCGGCCGAAAGCTTGGGCGCCAGGATGCGGGAAATCGTGTCGGCGGTGCCGCCCGGCGGGAAGGTGGCGATCAGCTTGATCGGCTGCTTTGTCGGCCAGCCTGGGCTCGCCTTGACGGCGGGCGCGGCCAGCGCAGAGCCCAAAGTGGCGGCCGATGCGGCCAGGACGGTACGGCGGGTCAATTTCATGAAGCGCTCCGGTTTCCTCTCCCGCCAATGGCTGGCGTGTTGTGCCCGGACCTTGCAATCGATATGCCAGCGGATATCCGCCCTTGATTTGCCGCAAGAGACACCGCAAATCCGGGCCGACCAAGGAGATGTCTGTATGATGCGGCGGCTGGTTCTGGCGGCGGTTCTCGTGGGATGCGGTGTGGCGACTTCGATGGCCCCGGCTGCCGTGGCGCAGGGGCTCCCGAATTCGCGCAGCGAGCTCGCCTATTCTTTCGCGCCGCTGGTCAAGCGCGTGTCGCCGGCGGTGGTCAACATCTACACGACCACCACCGCCCGCGTGCAGCGCCGCCTGCCGTTCCCGTTTCCCGGCATGCCCCAGCAGGGTGGTGAGCGGGTGCAGAACTCGCTGGGCTCCGGCGTGCTGGTGGGCGCCGACGGCCTGATCGTGACCAACGCCCATGTCGTGAAGGGCGCCGACGAGATCCGCGTCGTGCTGGCCGACCGTCGCGAGTTCGAGGCCAAGCTCATCACGCAGGACGAGCGCTACGACCTGGCGCTGCTGCGCATCGAGGGCTCCGATGAGAAGTTCCCGTTCCTGGAGCTGCGCGATTCCGATTCGATCGAAGTGGGCGACATGGTGTTGGCGATCGGCAATCCGTTCGGGCTGAACCAGACCGTTACCAGCGGCATCGTCTCGGCCGTAGCGCGCAGCGCCGGCGGCATCAACGATTCGAACTTCTTCCTGCAGACGGACGCGGCCATCAATCCGGGCAACTCGGGCGGCGCGCTGGTCGCGCTCGACGGCAGGCTGATCGGCATCAACACCGCGATCTACTCGCAGAGCGGCGGCTCGGTGGGCATCGGCTTCGCCACGCCCTCCAACATCGTCGAGCGCATGATCTCGACCGGAACGAAGGGCGGCCGCATCGTGCGGCCGTGGCTGGGCGTCAGCATGCAGCGCGTGACGCCCGACCTCGCCTCGGGCTTCGGCCTGTCGCGGCCGGCCGGACTGGTCGTGAAGGACGTCTTTGCCGGCGGTCCGGGCGCCGATGCGGGGCTGAAGCGCAACGACGTGATCGTCGGCATTCGCGAACAGGCGATCGACGACGAGGCGGCGCTGCGGTTCAGGCTTTCGACGCTCAATGTCGGAACCGTCGTCCCGGTGAAGGTCATGCGCGGCGGCAAGGAAGTGGTCGTGGACCTGAAACTCGCGGCGCCGCCCGAGGATCCGCCGCGTGAGCTGTCGCTGCTCGAGGGGCGCCAGCCTTTGTCCGGCGCCTCGGTGGTCAACATGTCGCCCGCCGTCGCCGAGGAGATGGGCCTGGCGGAGTGGCGCCCCGGCATCATCATCGTCGAGGTGAAGAGCGGCGCCTATGCCGGCCGCTTCGTGCGTCCCGGTGACATGATCCTGGCGGTCAACGGCCAGGAAGTGAAGAACGTGGCCGAACTCAAGAAGCGCGTCGCCAGCGGCATCAACAGCATCAGCGTGGGCCGCGACGGCGTGGTGTTTCCCGTCCAGTTCCGCTGACCCCATGAAAGCGTCGGGCCGTGCCGGCTGAACTCTTCGCCTCGCTCGCCCCCACGCCGCTTGCCGAACGTCTGCGTCCCAAGACGCTGGGCGAGATCCTGGGCCAGGATCACCTGCTGGGACCCGAGGGTCCTCTCGGCCGCATGCTCGAGGCCCGCAAGCTCGGATCGCTGATCCTGTGGGGGCCGCCGGGTTGCGGCAAGACGACCATCGCCCGGCTTCTTGCCGAAGCCGTCGACCTGCATTTCGAGCCGCTGTCGGCGGTGTTTTCCGGCGTGGCCGACCTTCGCCGCGTGTTCGAGGCGGCCCGCCAGCGCCGCAAGGACGGCAAGGGTACGCTGCTCTTCGTCGACGAGATCCATCGCTTCAACCGCGCCCAGCAGGATGGTTTCCTGCCCTATGTCGAGGACGGGACGGTGACGCTGATCGGCGCCACGACCGAGAACCCGTCCTTCGAACTGAACGCGGCGCTCCTGTCGCGCTGTCAGGTACTGGTGCTGCGCCGCCTCGACGACGCGGCCCTGTCAGCGGTGCTCGGGCGTGCTGAGGAAGCCCTCGGCCGGTCGCTTCCGATCGACGAGACGGGCCGCCAGGCTCTGTTCGCCATGGCCGACGGCGACGGCCGCTACATGATCGGCCTCGCCGAACAGCTCGCGCAGCTGAAGGACAAGGGTCCCGTGCCGCCGGCGCGGCTGGCGACGCTCCTGCAGAAGCGTGCGCCGCTCTACGACAAGGCCCAGGAGGCGCACTACAATCTGATCAGCGCGCTGCACAAGTCGCTGCGCGGGTCGGACGTCGATGCCGCGCTCTACTGGTTCGCCCGCATGCTCGACGGAGGCGAGGACCCGAAATACATCGCCCGCCGCCTGGTGCGCTTCGCGGTCGAGGATATCGGCATGGCCGATCCCCAGGCGCTGACCCAGACGCTGGCGGCGTGGGAGACCTACGAGCGGCTCGGTTCCCCCGAGGGCGAGCTGGCGATCGCGCAGGCGGTGATCTATCTCGGCACCGCGCCGAAATCGAACGCGGCCTATGTCGCTTTCGGGGCTGCCAAGCGCGCCGCCAAGACCCATGGCTCACTGACGCCGCCGATGCACATCCTGAATGCGCCGACCAAACTCATGAAGGACATCGGCTACGGCAAGGGCTACGAGTACGACCACAACGCCGCCGATGGCTTCTCGGGCCAGAACTACTTCCCCGATAACATGAACCGCGAAGAGTTCTACCAGCCGGTCGAGCGCGGCTTCGAGCGTGAGATCGTCAAGCGGCTGGAATACTGGAAGAAGCTCAGGGAGAAGAAACGCTGATCGGCTGAGCGAAGCTCCGCCGCTGAGCGTCAGGACATCGCGAGACGATGTCCGGGAGCGCCGAAGGAAGGACGATCGCGCTGAGCCCTCAGGGCTTGGCCATCGCCCGCACGACGCGGCGGTCGCGGCCATAGACGTCGTCGCGGAAGGTCGGCACGCCCTCGGGATTGGCGCTGACGGTCCGGTAGGTCACGTAGAGGGTGATCGGCTCGGGGAAGGTGTAGTGAGCCTGCTGTCCGTCCTTGATCGCCTGCTGGACCCGGTCCTTGCTGAAGCCGTTCTTGCCGTTGAACACCTTCTCGACGAAGTCGAGCGGGTTCTGCAGGCGGATGCAGCCATGGCTGAAGTTGCGGCTGCCCTCGGTGAACAGCCAACGGCTGGCCGTATCGTGCATGTAGATCCCGTACTTGTTGTTGAACGGGAAGAAGATGTAGCCCAGCGCGTTCGACGCGCCCGAATCCTGCCGGATGCGGTAGGGGAAGGCCTTGGGATGGATCGAGCTCCAGTCGATCGTGTTGGGGTCGATCTCGTCGTCGTGGCTCCAGCTCGCGAAGATCTTGAAGCCGTTGCTGGACAGGGCGTTGGGGTCACGCCGCAGCATCGGCAGATATTCCTCGCCGGCGATCGACGGCGGGACCGTCCAGTAAGGGTTGGTCTGGAAGCCGCGCATGGTCGACTGGATTTCAGGTGTCGGGTCCTTCGGCGTGCCGACGATGACCTGGCTCTGGAAGGCGATCTTGCCCTCGTTCACGAACACCATCGAATAGTCGCCGGTGTTGACGTAGACGAAGCGGCTGCCGAGATACTCCGGCAGCCAGCGTCGGCGCTCCAGGTTGGCGACGATCTGCTCGATGCGTTCGTCGATCGTGGTGTTGAGCGAGCGCACCGTCTTGGAGCCGATGACGCCATCGACGGTCAGGCCTTTCATCTCCTGGTACGACTTGACCACCCCGACCAACGGCTCGTCGTAGAGGTCGGCGACGGCGCCGGCCGGCGGCACCGTGAAGTCGAGCTCGGCCAGACGCTTGCGCAAGACAGGTACGCGGGCGTCGATCATGCCGGGCTTCAGCGCGCTGCCGTCGGGCATGGCGGTGTAGGTCGTCCGTGTCTTCTTCTCGCGCCAAGCCGCCAGTGCCTTCTGCAGCGCCGGGTAGTCGCCCTTGGGCGGCAGCGTTGCAAGATAGGCCGCGAAGTCCGGAGCATCGGCCGCCGCCTGCAGCAGCTCGGCCTTGTCCGCCTTGCGCTGGATGATGTCGATTTCCTTGTCGACCCGGTTGGCCCGGACGCGGCCGGTCGAGACGTCGCCGGCGTAAGAGACGAACACCGCCGACAACAGGCTCTCGGCCGCCCCCGGATCGGCGCCTGGCGCCATGGCCCGCTCGACCTCGGCGAGGTTGTACCAGGCGGGATCGAGCCCGTGGTCGCCGGCGCTTCGCAGCGCCTTCAGCAAGGCCTCGGCACGCGCGGTTGCGGGACCGGACCCGGTCCACAGCACGCCTGAAGCGTAGGACGACGAGGCTCCCGAAAAGGAGAGCGCGAACGCCAGGAAAGCGGCAACAAAATGAGATCGATTCACGGTTCAAGTATAAGAAGATTCGGCGGAGGGGTCCATCAGCGCACGAATCCGTGAACGGCGAGGAAGGCAATCAGGTCGGCACTGGCGCGCTGCTTCAGATCGGCCGTTCCGCCGCCCGCGCGGGCGCCGCGGGTGACGCAGTGCCGTCGCGCCCAGGCCTGAAATTCGGGCTCGTCCATCGCCAGTCCGAGCGAGGGCACGAAGTGACGGCCGTCATCCTCGATGATGTTGCGGCAGCACGACCAGTTCTCGGCGTCTTTGATGTCGAAGACCGGTCCCAGCGACTCCCAGCCGTGATGGGCGCCGCCATAGACCTTCACGCGGATCCGGTCGTTGCCGGCCGCCCGCATGCGTTCGGCATATTCGATCGCCAGCTCGGCCGGCGTGTAGTCGTCCTTGGCGGCCAGCATGAAGAACATCGGCTTGCCGTGCGTGGTGGCGTCGCGATGCTGGGCGGTCGCGCCGGGGCAGAGGGCGACGTGGATGTCGAACAGGTGCGGGAAGCCGCGGCGCCAGCGCTGACGCGCGGCGAGGGCGGCGTTGAGTGTGGCCACCCCGCCCTTCGACACGCCCATGATGCCGATGCGCTCCGGATCGAAGCGGCGGTCGCCGCGGAGCAGGGCGAGGGCCGCGAAGGCATCGCCCTCCATCTGCGCCGCCGAGACCAGGCTCTGGTCGGCCACGGTGCGCCGAACGCCGCGGCTGCGGAAACTGTCGACGATCAGCGCGGCGGCCCCGGCCGCGTTCAGCAGATCGGCGTAATAGTGCTCGCGGTGGCGCTGGACGCCGGCGCTGCTGGTCAGGATGACCATGCAGGGCAGCGGCTCCGGGCGGTCCGCCGGAATGTGCAGGGTCGCGGAAATTCGCGCCGGACGGCAGGCCGTCGGATGGTCGAACGTCAGCGTGTCGAAGGACACCGATTCCATGGACCCTGTGTAGCTTGTCCCGTAGTTTGTGCGCCATGAGTGACAGCCCCGCCAGTGGTGGTAGCCAACAGACCAAGGTCCAGACCCGCGCCGTGACCGACGACGAGGCCGGCATGCGCCTGGATCGGTGGTTCCAGCGCCACTTCCCCGAGCTGAGCCACGGAGCTCTGCAGAAGCTCCTGCGCACCGGCCAGGTCCGGATCGACGGCAAGCGCGCCGAGGGCAAGGACAGGGTCGAGCCCGCCCAGTCGATCCGTCTGCCACCCGGGGTCACGAATACGCCAGTGCCCAAGCCGCGTACGGAGGCGAAGCCGACCGTCTCCGACCGCGACGCTGCCGAGATTCAGCGGATGGTGATCCATCGCGACGATCACGTGATCGTGCTGAACAAGCCGCCGGGGCTGGCCGTTCAGGGCGGCAGCGGCACGGATAAGCACATCGATGGCATGCTGGATGCGCTGCGCTTCGGCTTCGAGCAGCGGCCGCGCCTGGTCCACCGGCTCGACAAGGATACGAGTGGCCTGCTGCTGATTGCGCGCACCGCGCAGGCCGCCAAGCGCCTCGCGGAGTCCTTCCGGGACCGCGAGACCGAGAAGCTGTACTGGGCGATCGTCGTCGGCGTGCCGCCCAAGAAGGAGGGCACGATCGACCTGCCGCTCGCCAAGCGCCCCGGAGCACGCGACCGCGAGCTGATGCAGGTCGATGAGGAAAACGGCCAAAAGGCGCTCACCCACTTCCGCGAGATCGATCGCGCCGGCCGGCGCGCCGCGCTGCTGGCGCTGTGGCCGCGCACCGGCCGCACCCACCAGCTGCGCGTCCATTGCGCTGAAATGGGATGCCCGATCCTTGGTGATCGCAAGTACGGCGGCGAGGAGGCCCTGCTGGCGGCGGTCGCCGAGGGGCGCCGGCTGCATCTGCATGCTCGCCGCCTGTCGCTGCCGCACCCGTCGGGCAAGGGCGAGCTGACGGCCGTGGCCGAACTGCCTCCTCACTTCCGCCGCACCGTCGAGGCATTTGGCTTCTCGACGGACGGTGTTTGAGCGAGAATCGAGCATAATGCGGATACCCTGGAGGCGCGTGGCGGTGATCACGGCGGTGGCGGTGCCGATCGCCGCCGTCGTCGGCGTCGTCTGGGCCGCGACCAGGGACCTGTCGCGCTATCAGGCGCGCATGACCGAACAGGTTCGCAAGGTCACGGGGCGCGAACTGGCGGCCCGCGTGCCTCTCTCCATCAGGCTCGGCAGCGAGCCGGCGATGGTGGCCGAAGGCGTCACGCTCTCCAGCGCAGCATGGGGATCCCGGCCTGATCTCGCCCGCGTGCGCCGCATGACCTTGTTCCTCGATCCGTTCTCGCTGTTGCTGGGCGAGGTCAAGATCGGTCGGATCCTGCTCGAGGGCGCCGACATCGCGGTCGAGCGCAACGACGTGGGCGACAGCAACCTCGAGATGCTGCCGCCGCCCGACGGCTCGGGCCCGCATCCCGGCGAGAACCGGTCGCTGCGTCTGCGCACGGCGGCGGCCTTCCCGTGGATCAACACGGTCGAGGTCCGCGACTCCGTGCTGACCGTCTCGGAAGGGGCGGGCCGGCCGCCGGTCGTGCTCGAAATTCCCAACGCCACCTTCAAGGCCGCGGCGCCGAACCAGAGCCTTCAGGTCGACGGCCGGTTCGGCGTGGCCCAGGGCGTGCCCATGGAACTGACCGGCACCGCCGGGTCGTTCAACGGCTGGATGGCCGGTCTGCCCGGCAACCTCGACCTCCAGGGCGGCTTCGGCGACGGCAAGATCTCGATCAAGGGCAGCATCAACGCCAAGGGCACGTCGCTGCAGATTAATTCGGACGGCGCCGACGTCTCGGTCCTCGGCCCCTACATCCGCCTGCCAGTCCCCGTAGGCGGCCCCTATGCGATGAACGCCAAGGCCTCGACCCAGCGCAACGGTTTCAAGGTCGAGGTCACGTCTCTGAAAGTCGGCTCGAGCGAGGCGGCCGGCGAGGCGCTGTTTCGCGTCGACCGCAAGGGCACGCCGACCATCATCGTCAATGCCGACGTGACCCGCCTCGACGTGTCGGAACTCAAGGCGCCGCCCGCCATCGCCGCGCCCGCCGCACCGGCTCAGGTGTCCGCGCCACCGCCGCGGCTCATCCCGACCCTGCCGTTTTCCGCGAGCTGGCTCGGCCGTTCCAGCCTGTCGGTCACGGTGAGGCTGGGCGAGGTCGTGGGGCTGGGGGCCAAGATGCAGAACGCCTCGGTGACGCTGGCCTCCGGCGAGACGCGCTTCACCTTCCGCGCGGCCGCGACCGTCGGCGGCGGCTCGGCCGGCGTCGATCTCGTCTACGACCCGGCCGGGCGCATGGGCCAGACCACGCTGACGGCCACCGCAAACCGCGTCTCCCTGGGCGAGCTGTCGACCCTGCTCGGCCTCGACTTCGGCCTGCGCGACGGCGTTGCCGACGTCGACCTGCGCCTGCGCGGCGGCGGGCGCACCACGCGCGATGCGCTGAATTCGGCCAGCGGCTCGATCGACGTGGCCATGGGCAAGGGGCTGTGGCCGCACAACCAGCTCGCCAACTGGCCGCCGGAGACGCAGCGGCTGCTGGGCGGTGGCGATGCCGGCGTACCCTTCAACTGCATTGCCGGCCGCTTCGAAGTGAGCGGCGGTGTCGCCAATCTCAGGCGCCTGGTCGTCGACACGCCGCGCGGGGTGCTGGTCGGCGGCGGGTACTTCCATCTGCGCACCGACAACTGGGAGTTCATGCTGGCGCCGGAGGCGCGCGACCATCAGAACGCGGCGCTGGCCGCGCCGATGCGCATCAAGGGCGGGGCCGGGAAGGCCACGGCGAGTGCGGTCGATCCGAACCTGTCCAAGCTGCTGGTGGGCGGTGGCCCGATCCCGAGCCTGGTCGCGCAGGTGGCGCAGGCCGGCCGCCCGGCCGGCGCCAATGCCTGCGCCGTGCTGGCGCCGCGGGTCGAGGCGCTCCGGCCCGGCCTGCGGGCACAGTTGCCGGCGCCCACCTCGGACGTTCGTCAGCGGGCGTCGCGTCCGCAGGGGCAGACGCCCGCTCCGCAACGCAGCCAGGGCCGGCCGTGACCGGAGAGATGCCTTCCGAAGTCGCAATCCCGGTCAGTCGTTCGAAGGTCGGCTTTCTGGCGATTGCCAGTCTCGCGATGGCGGTGGCGGCGGCCTGGATGCTGCTGGCGGCACCGGGTGTCGGATCGAACCCTTTCCATCAGGTCGTCCTGGGATTTGGTGTCTTTTTCTTCCTGTTGCTTGCCTACGGCCATCTGAGAACCCTGACGGCGAAAGAGCCGGGGCTCGTCATCAATCGCCAGGGATTCCTCTTCCGGCCGACGGGCCTTGCCTTCGGCTGGGTCGATTGGGCGGACGTGAGCGAGATCAGGGAAGGTTTGGGGAGAGGCGGAGCCTTTCTCTCGGTCAGGCTAAACGATCCTCAAGCGTACATTGCGCGCGGCAATGGCCTTCAGCGGCTCGCGAAGTCCATCAATTGGCGACTGTCGGGAAGTCCCGTCACCTTCACCAGCGGCTCGCTGCAGGCGGACCCGACGGAGCTTCTCAAAATTATCCGGCTGTACTTTTCTGAGGCGAAACGGGCCGAATCGGGGGCCTTGTCGTCCTCCCCACCTCCCATGTAAGCCCCTCGCGCAGGCCACAGGGTGCGATGCAGCGGTTTCGTATCGCGGATGCCGGGCGCCGTTCGGGAGATGAATGAAGCGGTTTTACAAGCATACGGGCGTCGACGAGGGCGAGGGCGGCTTTCGCATCCTGCTCGATGGCAAGCCCATGCGGACGCCGGCCAAGGCGGTGCTGGTCGTACCGACGCGGGCGCTCGCCGAGGCGATCGCCGCCGAATGGGCGGGGGTGCCCGACAAGGCCGAGATCAACGCCGCGCATCTGCCGCTGACGCGTCTCGCCGCGACCGGCGTCGACCGCGTCGTGGCTCGGCGCGCCGACGTGATCGCCGATACGGCTAAGTATGCCGGCTCGGATCTTCTCTGCTATCGCGCGACGGCGCCGGAGAGTCTGGTGAGGCTGCAGCAGGAGCTATGGCAGCCCTTGCTGGACTGGGCGGCCGAGCGTCACGGCGCCCGGCTCGTCACCGCCGACGGTATCGGCTTCGTGGAGCAACCCGAAGAGGCTAAGGCGCGACTTCACGAGGCGGTTTCGGCACACGGCGATCTGGCGCTGTCGGCGCTTTACAATCTCACGCACACGGCGGGATCTGTGGTGATCGGGCTGGCGGTGTCGGAGAGGCGCCTCGATGCGGCCGCCGCCTTTGCCGCCGCCCAGATGGACGAACTCTACCAGGTCGATCGCTGGGGCGACGATCCGATCGCGGAGAAACAGCGCGAGGGCGTGCGCCGGGACATCGAGGCGTGTGCGCGCTTTCTTTCACTTCTTGAAAACGCGCGTCTGCGCGGCTGAGGGGAATCATGGGAGCGGGCACCAGGCTACGGAAGGTCATGGCCGAGAAGGGCCTCGTCGAGGCAATGGCGGCGCACAGCCCGCTGTCGGCGATGCTTGCCGCGGAAGCGGGCTTCGACGCGATCTGGGCCTCCGGCTTCGAATTGTCCGCGCTGTACGGCGTGCCGGACGTCAGCATCGTGTCGATGACCCAGCATCTCGACATGACGCGCGCCATGGCCGACCGGTCGGGCCTGCCGGTGGTGGCCGACATCGACACCGGCTTCGGCAACGCCATCAACGTCCTCTATGCCGTCGAGCAGTACGAGCGCGCCGGCGTGGGCGCGATCGTGATGGAGGACAAGAGCTTCCCCAAGGTCACCAGCCTGATCGCCGGTGGCCGCCAGGACATGGTCCGCATCGAGGAGTTCCAGGGCAAGATCGAAGCGGCGCGTTCGGCCCGGCGCGATCCGGATCTCGTGGTCGTGGCCCGCACCGAGGCGCTGATCGCCGGTCTCGGCCAGGACGAGGCGCTGAAGCGGGCCCGGGCCTACGAGGCCGCGGGCGCCGATCTGATCCTCGTCCATTCCAAGCAGAAGACGCCCGACGAGATCGAGGCCTTCATCAAGGCATGGGACGGCAAGGTGCCGATCGCGCTGGTGCCGACCGCCTATCCCCAGATGACGGTGGCGCGGGTGCGTGAACTCAAGAAGGTCGGGCTGCTGATCTGGGGCAACCATGCGATTCGCGCCGCGGTCGGGGCGATGCGGGCGACCTTCGCGCAGATCCGCCGCGACGGCGGAATTCACGGCGTCGAGGCGAGTATTGCCTCGGTCGACGCGGTATTCGATTTGCAAGGCATGGGAACGGTGAAGGACAACGAGAAGAGATTCCTCCGCTAGACGTGATCGCGTTATTGGCCGAAAACTGACCGAGGGCCGGAGATTTTGATGCAGAAAATGTTGGAAGAACTCGAGCGCAGGCGGGCAGCGGCGCGTCTGGGCGGCGGTGAGCGCCGCATCGAGGCGCAGCACGCCAAGGGCAAGCTGACGGCGCGCGAGCGGATCGACGCACTCCTCGATCCGGAGTCGTTCGAGGAATACGACATGTTCGTCGAGCACCGTTCGATCGATTTCGGCATGGAGAACCAGAAGATCCCGGGCGACGGCGTGGTCACCGGCCACGGCACCATCAACGGCCGGCTGGTCTATGTCTTCAGCCAGGATTTCACGGTCTTCGGCGGTGCATTGTCCGGCATGCACGCCACCAAGATCTGCAAGATCATGGACATGGCCATGAAGGTCGGTGCCCCGGTGCTCGGCCTGAACGATTCGGGCGGCGCGCGCATCCAGGAGGGCGTCGACTCGCTCGCCGGCTATGCCGACGTGTTCCAGCGCAACGTGCTGGCGTCCGGTGTGATCCCGCAGATCTCGATGGTCATGGGTCCGTGCGCCGGCGGTGCGGTCTATTCGCCGGCGATGACCGACTTCATCTTCATGGTGAAGGACAGCTCGTACATGTTCGTGACCGGCCCCGACGTGGTGAAGACCGTCACGCACGAGACGGTGACGCAGGAGGAGCTGGGCGGCGCGCTCACCCACACCCAGAAGTCGGGCGTGGCCGACCTCGCCTATGAGAACGACATCGAGGCGCTGCTGCAGCTCCGCCGCTTCGTCGACTTCCTGCCCTCGAACAATCGCGAGAAGGCGCCGGTTCGCGCGACCCTCGATCCGGTCGATCGCGACGACTTCTCGCTCGACACGCTGGTGCCCGAGAATCCCAACAAGCCCTACGACATCAAGGAGCTGATCCTGAAGGTCGTGGACGAGGGCGATTTCTTCGAACTGTCGCCGGAATGGGCGGCGAACATGGTCGTGGGCTTCGGCCGCATGGCCGGCCGCACGGTGGGCTTCGTGGCCAACCAGCCGATGGTGCTGGCCGGCTGCCTCGACATCGACAGCTCGCGCAAGGCGGCGCGCTTCGTGCGCTTCTGCGACGCCTTCAACATCCCGATCGTGACCTTCGTCGACGTGCCGGGCTTCCTGCCGGGCACGACCCAGGAGTTCGGCGGCATCATCAAGCACGGCGCCAAGCTGCTCTATGCCTATGCCGAGGCCACCGTGCCGAAGGTCACGGTGATCACCCGCAAGGCCTATGGCGGCGCCTACGACGTGATGGCGTCCAAGCACCTGCGCGGCGACGTCAACTATGCCTGGCCGGGCGCCGAGATCGCGGTGATGGGGGCCAAGGGCGCGGTCGAGATCATCTTCCGGTCCGATGTCGGTGACGCCAACAAGATCGCGGCGCGCACCGAGGAATACCGCCAGAAGTTCGCCAATCCGTTCGTGGCGGCCAATCGCGGCTTCATCGACGACGTGATCATGCCGCACGGCACGCGCCGCCGCATCTGCCGGGCGCTGGCCACGCTCGAGACCAAGAAGCTCGAGAACCCGTGGCGCAAGCACGGCAACGTGCCTCTGTGACGGCGACGCCGTGCATCTGTCTCCCGAGGAGCGCATGAGGCGCGGCCGGATCGTGCGCAAGCACCTGATGGTCGGGCTTCTCGCGCTGCTCGTGATCATCCCGCTGAATTTCATCGTGAGCCGCCAGTATCCGTGGTGGCTCTGGGTCCTCATCGTCTGGTTGCCCCTGATCGGCGCGCACTCAATGTGGGCCAGGGGCTTCTTCGATCGCAGAAAAGAAGGAATGTGAGCATGGCCGCCAAGAAGAAGGTCGCCAAGGTCGCCGCCAAGAGCGCATCAAAAGGCGTCGCGGCTGCGAAGAAGGCGCCGGCCCCGAAGCCCGCCGCCGAGGGACCGCTGTTCGACAAGATCCTGATCGCCAACCGCGGCGAGATCGCCTGCCGGGTCATCCGGACCTGCAAGCGTCTCGGTATCAAGACCGTGGCGGTCTACTCCGAAGCCGACGCCGACGCGCTGCATGTGCGCGAGGCCGACGAGGCGGTGCTGATCGGACCGCCGCCCTCGGCGCAGTCCTATCTGCTGATCGACAAGATCGTCGAGGCCTGCAAGGCGACGGGCGCGCAGGCGGTGCATCCGGGCTACGGGTTCCTCTCCGAGAAGGAAGCCTTCCAGAAGGCGCTGGCCGAGGCCGGCATCGCCTTCATCGGTCCCGACGCCCACGCCATCTACGCCATGGGCGACAAGATCGAATCCAAGAAGCTGGCGCAGGCGGCCGGCGTCAGCACGGTCCCCGGCTATCTCGCGGCGATTCCCAATGCCGACGAGGCGGTGAAGATCGCCCGGAAGATCGGCTACCCGGTCATGATCAAGGCGTCGGCCGGCGGCGGCGGCAAGGGCATGCGCATCGCCTACAACGATGCCGAAGCGCATGAAGGCTTCGGCTCGGCGACCAACGAAGCCAAGGCCTCGTTCGCCGACGATCGCGTGTTCATCGAGAAGTATGTCGAGGAACCGCGCCACATCGAGATCCAGCTGATCGCCGACGGCCACGGCAATTGCATCTATCTCTGGGAACGCGAGTGCTCGATCCAGCGCCGCCACCAGAAGGTGATCGAGGAGGCGCCAAGCCCGTTCCTCGACGCCAAGACGCGCAAGGCGATGGGCGAGCAGGCCGTCGCGTTGGCCAAGGCGGTCAAGTACAAGAGCGCCGGCACCGTCGAGTTCATCGTCGACAAGAACCGCAAGTTCTACTTCCTCGAGATGAACACGCGCCTGCAGGTCGAGCATCCGGTGACCGAGCTGATCACCGGCCTCGACCTCGTCGAGCTGATGATCCGCGTGGCGGCGGGCGGCAGGCTGCCGTTCCAGCAGAAGGACGTGAAGCTGCAGGGCTGGGCCGTCGAGGCGCGTCTCTATGCCGAAGATCCGTTCCGCAACTTCCTGCCCTCCACCGGGCGCCTAGTGAAGTATCGCGAGCCCGAAGCGGGGCCCGACGTGCGCGTCGATACCGGCGTCTACGAGGGCGGCGAGATCTCGATGTTCTACGACCCGATGATCGCCAAGCTGTGCACGCACGGCAAGACGCGCGACGAGGCGATCGACCGCATGCGCCGCGCGCTCGACGAATTCTACGTCCGCGGCGTGTCGCACAACGTGCCGTTCCTGGCGGCGCTGATGGCCCATCCCAGGTTCCGGGCGGGCAAGCTCACGACCAATTTCATCGCTGAGGAGTTCAAGGGCGGCTTCACGGCCGAGCATCTACCACCGAAGGACCCGGCGGTGCTGGCAGCGGTCGCGGCCGTGGTCGATCGCATTCATGCGCATCGGGCAGGGGCACCTCAGTCCGAGCGCGTCGTCATGCTCAATCGCGCGCCGATGCCAGTCTCGGTGAGCGGCGGCGGCCTCGAATTCGCCGTGGACATCGACGCCCGCAGGATCGAGATCGAGACCGCCTGGACGCCGGGCGAGCCGCTGTTGCGGGCGAAGGTCGATCAGCATCCGGTCGTGGTGCAGGTGGATACTCTGGGTTCCGGCTGGCGCCTGACGCATGAAGGCGGGCAGGCGGACGTGCTGGTGCTGACGCCGCGCCAGGCCGAGCTCTACGCGCTGATGCCGGTCAAGGCGGCGCCCGACACCTCCAAGTTCCTGCTGTCTCCGATGCCGGGCCTGCTGGCCTCCGTGGCGGTGAGCGAGGGGCAGGAGATCAAGGCCGGCGAGGCGCTGGCTGTGGTCGAGGCGATGAAGATGGAGAACGTGCTGCGCGCCACGCGTGACGGCACGGTCAAGACGCTGCACGCCAAGGCCGGCGACAGCCTGCGCGTCGACCAGAAGATCATCGAGTTCGCCTGAGCCGGATGGCGTTGCAGGCGCGTCTCGCGATCACCGGGCGGGTCCAGGGCGTGGGCTATCGCGACTGGGCGATGGCGACGGCACAGCGGCTCGGCCTCAGCGGCTGGGTCCGTAACCGCACCGACGGCTCGGTCGAGGCGCTGGTGGTCGGTGACGATGACGCGGTGGGCAGGATGATCGAAGCCTGCCGCCGCGGCCCGACGCTCGCGAGGGTGGACGCCGTCGACGTCGAGCCGGTCGACCTCGATGTCCTGCCGTCGGGCTTTACGCGGCTGCCGACGGCCTGATTTCGCCGAACACTTCCTGGAAGGTCTCGGCCAGCGCCGCGTCGAGATCGGCCAGGGTCACCGGCAGGCCGAGATCGACCAGCGACGTGACGCCATGGTCGGCGATGCCGCAGGGAACGATTCCCGCATAGTGCGACAGGTCGGGCTCGACGTTGATCGAGATGCCGTGGAACGCCACCCAGTGGCGGATGCGCACGCCGATGGCCGCGATCTTGTCCTCGCGCGGGCTGCCGTCGGGCAGGGGCGGCTTGTCCGGTCGCACCACCCAGACGCCGACACGGCCCTCCCGCCGCTCCGCCTTGACGTTGAAGCGCCCGAGCGTGCGGATGGTCCATTCCTCGAGGTCGGAAACGTAACGCCGCACATCCTGCCGGCGCGCCCGGAGGTCGAGCATCACATAGGCCACCCGCTGGCCGGGGCCGTGATAGGTGTACTGGCCGCCGCGCCCGGCCACGTGGACGGGAAAGCGTGCCGGCTGTAGCAGGTCCTGCGTCCGGGCGCTGGTACCCGCCGTGTAGAGCGGCGGATGCTCCAGCAGCCACACCATTTCGCCCGCCGTCCCGGCGCGGATGGCCGCGACACGCGCCTCCATGGTGGATAAAGCCTCGTCATAGGGGACAGCGTCGTCGGAGATGCGCCATTCGAGCCTGTTCATTGTGGCAAAATCGGCAGTTCCGCTCGTTCGTGCAAGCCCGCCTTGCCACTGCGGGAGCGATTTGGTATCCCCCGCGCCATCGAACCGGCGCGGCCATGGCGGAATTGGTAGACGCGCTAGCTTGAGGTGCTAGTGCCGCGAGGCGTGGAAGTTCGAGTCTTCTTGGCCGCACCATCGCCGGTTCGAACGAAAAGGTAAGGTCGCCGCCTGTTGGCAAATGCCAACGGGCGGCCCTTTTTGTTTGCAGGTGGGAGAGTGCTTTGGCCGACGATCTCAGCGAAAGCGCCCTCCGTTACCATCGCCTGCCCCGACCCGGGAAGATCGAGGTCGTCCCGACCAAGCCGCTGGCGACCCAGCGCGACCTCTCGCTGGCCTATTCGCCGGGCGTAGCCGCGGCCTGCAACGAGATCGTGCGCGACCCCGCGATGGCCGCCGAGCTCACCTCCCGTGCCAATCTGGTCGCCGTCGTCACCAACGGCACTGCCGTTCTGGGGCTGGGCGCGATCGGGCCGCTGGCCGCCAAGCCGGTGATGGAGGGCAAGGGCGTCCTCTTCAAGAAATTCGCGGGCATCGACGTCTTCGACCTCGAACTGGCCGAACTGGACCAAGACAGACTGGTCGACATCGTCGCGGCGCTCGAGCCGACCTTCGGCGGCATCAACCTCGAGGACATCAAGGCGCCGGAGTGCTTCTACGTCGAGCAGAAGCTGCGCGAGCGCATGAAGATCCCGGTGTTCCACGACGACCAGCACGGCACCGCCATCATCGTCGGGGCCGCGCTGTTCAACGCCCTGTCGCTGGTCGGCAAGGACATCGCCAAGGTGAAGCTGGTCGTGTCCGGCGCGGGGGCGGCGGCCCTGTCGTGCCTCGGCGTGCTGGAGAAGCTCGGCCTGCCGCGCGAGAACATGTGGGTCACCGACATCGCCGGTGTGGTCTGGAAGGGCCGCAACGAGCAGATGGACCCGTGGAAGGAGCGCTATGCCCGCGACACGCAGGCCCGCACCCTGGGTGAGGTGATCGGCGGCGCCGACGTCTTCCTCGGCCTCTCGGCCGCCGGCGTCCTGAAGCCCGAGATGGTGGCCCGGATGGCCGCCCGGCCGCTGATCTTCGCGCTGGCCAATCCCAATCCCGAGATCACCCCGGAAGACGTGGCGGGCGTCCGCGACGATGCCATCATGGCGACCGGCCGCAGCGACTATCCCAACCAGGTCAACAACGTCCTCTGCTTCCCCTACATCTTCCGCGGCGCGCTCGACGTGGGGGCCACGACGGTCAACGACGAGATGAAGATCGCCTGCGTGCGCGCCTTGGCGGCTCTGGCACGCAAGGAGCCCTCCGAGGTCGTGGCGCGGGCCTTCGGCGAGCAGGCGGGCGGCTTCGGCCCCACCCAGATCATTCCCAAGCCGTTCGATCCGCGCCTGATCGTGGAGCTGGCGCCGGCTGTCGCCAAGGCCGCCATGGACAGCGGCGTCGCGACACGGCCGATCACCGACTTCGATGCCTACCGCCAGCAGCTCAGCCAGTTCGTCTTCAAGTCCGGTCTGGTCATGCGGCCGGTCTTCGCTCAGGCGCGCTCCGATCCGAAGCGCGTCATCTTCAGCGCCGGCGAGGACGATCGCGTCCTGCGCGCCGCGCAGATCATCCTGGACGAGGGCATCGCCAAGCCGATCCTGATCGGCCGGCCGGAGATCGTGCGCCGGCGCGCCGAGCGGCTTGGCCTGCGCTTCCAGCCGGGTGTCGATGTCGAGCTGGTCGATCCGTCCAGCGACCCGCGCTACGACAAATACTGGGGCGCCTATCTCGAGCTGATGGAGCGCAAGGGCGTCACCGAGCCGACGGCCCGCAACCTCGTGCGCTCCAGCCCGACCTTGATCGCCGCGCTGGCAGTAAAGCTCGGCGATGCCGATGCGATGATCGCCGGCGCCTATGGCCGCTTCCGCACCCATCTGGCGCATGTGCGCGACGTCATCGGCCTGCGCGAGGGGGCCAAGAACATGGCGGCCCTCAGCCTGCTGGTCATGCCGACCCGCGCGCTGTTCATCGCCGATACCTACGTGAACTACGATCCCGATCCCGAGACGCTGGCCGAGATCACCCTGCTGGCCGCGGACGAGGTGCTGCGCTTCGGCCTCCAGCCCAAGGTCGCGCTGATCTCGCATTCTAGCTTCGGCGGCTCCGAGCACGCCTCGGCCAAGAAGATGGCGGCCGCGGTCAAGATCCTGCACCAGCGGGCGCCGACCCTCGAGGTCGACGGCGAGATGCACGGTGACGCCGCGCTCAACGTCGAAATCCGCAACAGCGTCTTTCCGCGATCGAAGCTCAAGGAACCGGCGAACCTCGTGGTCTGCCCGTCGCTCGATTCCGCCAACATCTCCTTCAATCTGCTGAAAGAAGCGGCCGACGGGCTGCACATCGGCCCGATCCTGCTCGGCACGGATCTGCCGGCGCACGTTCTGACCCCGTCGGTGACCGCCCGCGGCATTCTCAACATGACCGCGCTGGCCGTGGTCGAAGCGCAGCGCCTCGCCGAGGCGCGTGGATGAGCGGCGAGATCGACCATCTCGACGAAGTAACGCCGGACCTCGTCCGGCGGGTCGAGGCGGCGCTCACCGACGACAGGCAAGAGGATGCGCGGGCGCTGCTGAGCAATCTCAGCGCCACCGGCCAGGCCTCCATTCTCGAACAGATCTCCGAGGATGAACGCGACAAGCTGGTCGGCATCCTCAAGGGTGACCTCGATCCCGAGGCGCTGACCGAGCTCGACGAGGAAGTCCTCGAGGACGTTCTCCAGCAGCTCGACAGCAAGGAGATCGCGGCCGCCGCGCGCGAGCTGGAGGCCGACGATGCCGCCACCATCCTCGAGGACCTGACGGAAGAGGAACGGCAGGAAGTCCTGGCGGAGATCCCCGCCGACGAACGCGCCGACATCGAGCGCGCGCTCGCCTATCCCGAGGACGCGGCCGGTCGCCTCATGCAACGGTCGCTGGTCAAGGTGGCCGACACCTGGACCGTGGGCGAGGTCATCGACCATTGCCGCGAGGCGACCGATCTGCCCGACGACGTCTACGACATCTTCGTCGTCGACGCGGACGGCCATCTGCGCGGCGCCGTGCCGCTCGGCCGCATGCTGCGCACCAAGCGTCCCGTGCCGATCCTCGCGATCGTCGATCCCGACATCCCGTCGCTGCCGGTCATGGCCGACCAGGCCGAGGTGGCGCACGTCTTCCGCGACAAGAACCTGGTCTCATGTCCGGTCGTCGACGATGATGGGCGGTTGCTCGGCGTGATCATGGTCGACGACGTGGTCGACGTGATCGACGAGGAGGCGGAGGAAGACCTGCTCAAGATGGGCGGCGTCGGCTCCGACGACATGCACGCCGACACCGTCCGCACGGCGCGCCTGCGGGCGCCCTGGCTGATGGTTAACGTCGCCACGGCGTTGGTCGCCTCCTTCGTGATCAGCCAGTTCGAGGAGACGATCGAGAAGATCGTCATCCTGGCGGCGCTCATGCCGATCGTGGCCTCGATGGGCGGCAATGCCGGAATCCAGACCGTTACCGTCACGGTGCGCGCCCTGGCGATGGGGGAGCTGACGGCGGCCAATGCGCTGCGCTTCATCGGCAAGGAGGCGGTCGTCGGCAGCCTGAACGGTCTCCTCTTTGCCACGCTCCTGGCGGTGGGGGTCATGCTCGTGTTCCACGACTGGCGGCTGGGCGCGGTCATTGCCGCCTCGATGGTCTGCAACCTGATGGCCGCGTCGCTGGCCGGTTCGCTGATCCCGCTCGGTCTGCAGAAATTCGGAGTAGACCCCGCCGTCTCGTCGACGGTGTTCCTCACCATGGTCACCGACGTGACCGGCTTCCTGACCTTTCTCGGCCTGGCGACGATCTTCCTGCTTTGAGGTATCGTCCCCGGCAAAGGTGAGGACAGACATGATCCCGAATGCGATGCCGCCGTTCGATTTCGGCCTGGGTGAAACCGCCGATGCGCTGCGCGACCAGGTCCAGCGATTTGCCGCGACCGAGGTGGCGCCGATCGCCGCCGAGATCGACAAGACCGACCGGTTCCCGCGCGAGCTGTGGCCGAAGATGGGCGAACTCGGCCTGCACGGCATCACTGTCGAGGAGGAGTTCGGCGGGTCGGGCCTCGGCTATCTTGAACATGTCGTGGCGGTCGAGGAGATCAGCCGCGCCTCGGCGGCAGTCGGGCTGAGCTACGGCGCCCACTCCAACCTCTGCATCAACCAGATCCGCCGCACCGGCACCGACGAACAGAAGAAGCGCTTCCTGCCCAAGCTGATCTCCGGCGAGCATGTCGGCAGCCTCGCCATGAGCGAATCGGGGGCCGGCTCCGATGTCGTGTCGATGAAGCTGCGGGCCGAGAAGAAGGGCGACCGGTACGTCCTGAACGGCACCAAGATGTGGATCACCAACAGCCCCGATGCGCAGCTGGTCGTGGTCTATGCCAAGACCGATCCGGCGGCCGGTTCGCGCGGCATCACGACCTTCATCGTCGAGACCGACCGCAAGGGCTTCAAGGTTGCCCAGAAGCTCGACAAAATGGGCATGCGTGGCTCCTCGACCGGCGAGCTCGTGTTCGAGGATTGCGAGATCCCCGAGGAGAACGTGCTGGGCGCCGTGGGCAAGGGGGTCAACGTGCTGATGAGCGGCCTCGACTACGAGCGCGCGGTGCTGGCGGCAGGGCCGATCGGCATCATGCAGGCGGCGATGGACGTCGTCGTGCCGTATGTCCACGAGCGCAAGCAGTTCGGCCAGGCGATCGGCGAGTTCCAGCTGGTGCAGGGCAAGCTGGCCGACATGTACACCACGATGAACGCCTGCAAGGCCTATGTGTACGCCGTCGCCAGGGCCTGCGACCGCGGCCAGACCACGCGCAAGGATTCGGCCGGGGCGATCCTCTACGCCGCCGAGAAGGCCACGATGGTGGCGCTCGACGCCATCCAGCTGCTGGGCGGCAACGGCTACATCAACGACTATCCGACCGGCCGCCTGCTGCGCGACGCCAAGCTCTACGAGATCGGTGCCGGCACCAGCGAGATCCGCCGCATGCTGATCGGCCGCGAGCTGTTCGCCGAGACCGCCTGATGGACGACGGGGTTTGACCGGGCGGAGGCTTTTTCTTACACAGTGTGTATGAAAGGGCTTCGATGCCGCGTTATCTGACCGAACAGGACATCGCCGATTTCCGCGCCGAGTTGTGCCGGGTCGCCACCGAGCGGTTCGCCCGCTTCGGCTATGAGGGCGTCACCATGCGCCAGCTCGCCGAGGCGCTGGGCTGCAGTCCCAAGACGCCCTATCGCTACTTCAAGGACAAGGCCGACATCCTGGCGACGGTGCGGGCCGAGGCCTTCTCCCGGTTCGCCGACACGCTCGAGGCTGCGGCGGCTGGAGGCGGGGAACCGCTGGACCGGGCGCGCCGCGTGGGCGACGCCTATCTGCGGTTCGCCGACGAGCATCCGCATGCCTATCGCATCATGTTCGAGATCGACCAGCCGATAAGCGACGACCATCCCGACCTGTTGCGCGAGTCGAAGCGGGCCCGCACCTTCGTGACGCGGCAGGCGGAAGACATGGTGAAGGCCGGGTTGATCGACGCCGATCCGCTGCTGTTCGGCTGGTCGATGTGGGCCGCGACGCATGGGCTGGTCATGCTGAAGCAGGCGGGCATGCTCGATTATGGGCCGGATATCCGAACACTCGCCGGCTATCACGGCGCGCTGATGTTCAAGGGCGCGCTCGCGCTACCGGGCAAGAAGGGAGGAAAAAAATGAACGCAGGCGTCACGGCGGGAGAAAGATTCCGGAGCTGGGCCGAGATCCAGGCCAATGCCGCGCGCGCCGCCGGGGGGCTCGAGGCGCTGGGCGTCGGCGAGAATGGCAGCGTCGCCTTGATGCTGCGCAACGACTTCGCGACCTTCGAAGTGAACATGGCCGCAAGTCAGCTCGGCGCCTATGCGGTGCCGATCAACTGGCACTTCACGCCCGAGGAGGCGAACTACATCCTGCGCGACAGCGGCGCGAGCGTGCTGGTGGCGCATACCGACCTGCTGGCGCAGATCGCCGGCGGCGTGCCCGAGGGCGTGAAGGTGTTCGCCGTCCCGACGCCGGCCGAAATCGCCGCGGCTTACGGTGTGGCCCCCGAGAAGCTGCGCGTGCCGGCCGGCGCCGAGGCCTGGGACGATTTCGTCGCGGCTTCCGTCCCGCGCACCGCGCCGCCGCGGCCCTCGCGTGGCAGCATGATCTACACGTCCGGGACGACGGGGCGGCCCAAGGGCGTGCGGCGCCAGCCGAGCACGCCCGAGCAACAGGCGGCGGGTGCTCAGGAAGCCGCCCTGTTCTGGGGCCTCAAGCCCGATCCCGCGATCGTCGTGCTGATGAACGGCCCGATGTACCACTCCGCGCCGGCCGCCTACGGCATGGCGAGCGCAAGGCTCGGCCTGCACATGGTGCTGCAGCCGCGTTTCGAGGCCGAGGACATGCTACGCCTGGTTGCGCGGCACGGGGTCACCCACATGCACATCGTGCCGACCATGTTCGTGCGCCTGCTGCGCCTGCCGGCGGAAGTCCGGGCGCGCCACGACGTCTCGTCGCTGCGTTTCATCAGCCACGGCGCCGCGCCCTGCGCGCCCGCCGTGAAGCGCCAGATGATCGAGTGGTGGGGGCCGGTCATCAACGAATATTACGGCGCGACCGAGACCGGCGTCGTGGTCTGGCACGGCTCGGAAGAGGCGCTGCGCAAGCCCGGCACGGTCGGCCGCCTGGTGCCCGGAGGCGTCCTGCGGATCGTGGATGAGGATGGGCAGGCCGTGAAGCAGGGCGAGGTCGGCGAGATCTACCTGCGCGGTCCCCATCTGTCGGAATTCACCTACAACAACGACGACGCCAAGCGGCGCGAGATATCGCTTGGCCAGCTCGTCACGGTGGGTGACGTGGGCTACGTCGATGCCGACGGCTTCCTGTTCCTGTGCGATCGCAAGCGCGACATGATCATCTCGGGCGGCGTCAACATCTACCCGGCGGAGATCGAGGGGGTGCTGATCCAGATGCCGGGCGTGCGCGACTGTGCCGTGTTCGGCATTCCCGACGAGGAGTTCGGGGAGCAGATCTGCGCCCATGTCGAGCCGGCGGCCGGTGCCTCCCTGGATGCGGCATCCGTGCGCGCCTATCTGGCCGAGCATCTGGCGCGCTACAAGGTGCCCCGGGTGGTCGAGCTCACCGCCGCACTTCCCCGTGAGGATTCGGGCAAGATCTTCAAACGCAAGCTGCGCGCGCCATATTGGGAGAAAGCGGGCCGCAGCATCTGAGGGGTTCCATGGCCGACGACGACGTCACCCTGTCCGGCGAGATCAAGGACAAGCTGGTCGACAGCAAGCAGAAGTGGGCCGAGGAAGGCCGCCTGCTTACCGGAAAGAGCGCGTCGCCGTCGGAGCGCCTGCCGCCCGGCCAGCGCCTGGTCGAGACCTGGCCGGTGCTCGATCTCGGCATCAAGCCCGAGATTCCCACGCATGCCTGGCGCCTGTTCGTCGATGGCGAGGTCGAAGCCCCTGCAACCCTGAGGTGGGATGAATTCAAGGCCCTGCCGAAGACCGGGCTGACGACCGACATCCACTGTGTCACCGCCTGGTCGCGCTACGACAACCGGTGGGAAGGCGTCAGCGCCCGCGACCTGATCGCCCTGGTGAAGCCCAAGGCGTCGGCGCAGCACGTGATCTTCCATTCCTACGACACCTACAAGACCAACGTGCCGCTGGCCGACTTTGCCGCCGAAGACGTCATGCTGGCGTGGAGCTGGAACGGCGAGCCGATCAGCCGCGAGCATGGCGGGCCGCTGCGCGTCGTGATCCCCAAGCTCTACTTCTGGAAGAGTGCCAAGTGGATCAAGCGCATCGAATTCTCGGAACTCGACAAGCCGGGTTTCTGGGAAGTTCGCGGCTATCACAACTATGGCGATCCATGGCGCGAGCAGCGCTACGACGACGAACCTTGATAGGGAGGCCTGACATGGGCGCGCACGATTTCAGCTTCACGGCGATCGATGGCAAGCCGCTCGATCTGAAGAGCCTGGCCGGCAAGCCGATCCTGCTGGTGAACGTCGCCTCGTATTGCGGGTTCACGCCGCAATACACCGACCTCCAGGCCCTGCATGAGACCTACGGTCCGCGCGGCCTCGTGGTGCTGGGCGTGCCCTGCAACGATTTCGGTGCGCAGGAGCCGCGCAGCGAAGGCGAGATCGCGAAGTTCTGCGAGTCGATGTACGACGTGACCTTCCCGCTGACTGCCAAGCAGAAGGTGATCGGGCCCGAAGCCCACGAGCTCTACAAGTGGATCGCGGCGGAAGCGGGCGAGGGGGCGGCACCCAAGTGGAACTTCCACAAGTACCTGATCGGCAAGGACGGCAGCCTGCAGGGCGCCTGGCCGAGCCGGGTTCGGCCGGTTTCCAGCGAGATCACCGCGGCGATCGAGGCCGCGCTGTAGAACACCCACGGGTGCGATGGCCGCGAGCTGGCAAGCCGTCGACAAGCCGGCACTCCGGCGAATAAACGAAACAATCGAAATAAGCGAAATAATCGAAATGAGAGTCGCACCCCCAGGGTAAACGCCGGAGTGCGAGTCGAGGCATGGCCCGCAGCACCAGGCGGGTTGGTGAGAAAACGCAGCCAAATCAACGGTTTGCTGCGCAATATGCGGTCTGTTCGTCGCTCTTGCAGCGACCGGATCCTCC